>DASZVW010000905.1:0-9834 GCA_035546895.1 Polyangia bacterium | reverse complement strand
CGCCCGGGCGGCGGCCGGCGCGGCGACGAGCGTCAGGGCGACGACCCAACCCGCCACCCACCGCGCGCTCACGACGGCCTCGTCGGTCCGGGGATCTCGGAGAGGCCGGCGCTCGCGCCCCTGAGCACCGCCGCGGATTGTAGCCCAGGCGCGGGCGGCCCCGACGCCGGCGACTTCAGGGCGAGCCGGCGCATGGCCACTCCTCGGAGACTGGCGCACCATCCGGCGCGGTCGGCCATCGCGAGTAATAGACCCCTGACGTACGATTGGGGGCAAAGGGCTGACGGCGAGCTGTCCTGGAGCCCTGGTTCGGGGGTTGAATTTGACGGGGGCGATCTTCTCGGGGCAAACGCTCTGCGAAAGTCCTGAATCCAAGGAGGGACGACGGTCGTGGCGATGTGGGAGGAGATTCGATGGAAGCTGGGCGGTCGGCTCCGGGACTGGCTCCTGTGCGAGCTGGGGAGCGGCTGCAGGTGGGTCGACGACGCGCGCCGCTGCCAGCGGGCGATCCGAAGTCCACCGGCAAGCGCGAGCTCGGCTATCACATCAAGCGCCTCTCGGACCCGCCCCCGACGGGACGAGGTGATCCTCTGGAGGCGCCTCTCGGGTGTTCTGTAGGCGTCGCAAACGGCGCCGGCAAACTTTAGGCCGGCGGATGTCGGTGTGATTGCCCGGGGAGTTATCTACGTCCCTCTCGCTGTGAACGGCCATGGCGTGATTGATCGCACGGAGGGCAAGCGCGCCTATTTGAACGGCTATTCGTCGTCGGGTCTTTGTTCGGACGAGTAATATTACTCTCACATCAATTCCTCTCGCGCGTGTTCATTGGTTGGCAAACACGAAGCGCGTTGATTTGCTTGACATCAAATGTGCCCAGGCGCGAGTGTTGTCGCTCGGGGCAGCGTGTGGAACGCCCCGCAACGCAAAGAAGGGGGCTCCATGCGAGGTGTTGGCGTTTGTTTTTGTTCGTTGATGTCGGCCGCAATGGCGGGCGCGGTGTTGGTTGGTTGTGTCACGCCGCCGAGCGGCTCGACGACCTTCGAGTCGACGTCCGGAGCGCTTCTTCAGGCCGGAAACGTGACGCTGACGGTTCCCCTCCCGCCCGGTTCGCCGATGTCGACCGTCGCGCTCGGGGCGAACGGAACGCTGCTCATCGGCGGCAACGATCAGGTCTCGGAGGAGGGCTCTCCCGGCACCCTCCCGATGATCGCCAACGCGGGAACGGGCATGACGTCGACGACCCAGACGGGGGACGTCCTCGCCGCCAACCTCTGGAGCGTCGGCGGTGTTTTCCTGGCCACCGGCACGACGGTGGCCGGGTCGGTCACCACCGCCGGCACGCTCACGGAACAAACGGGGGTGACCGTCGGAGGCCCGATCTCCCAGCAGGCTCCGCTGACACCGTCGGCGACGACCATCTCTGTCGCCTTCCCTGCGTCGAGCAACAACGTGACGTTGCAGCCGGGCGCCTCGGCCAGCCTCCCGCCCGGCGCCTACGCGAGCGTGACCGTGAACTCCCGCGCGACACTGACGCTGTCGAGCGGGACGTACTACCTGGACTCGCTCGACATCGAACCGCAAGGCGTGGTCGCGCTCACGGGATCCGGCCCGTTCGTCATCAACGTCCGCACCTCGCTCACGGCCAAGGGGCAGGTGACCGTTCCCGGCGTGTCGCCCCCGCCGACGTTCGTCCTCGTGGACGCCGGTAGCGCGGATGTCTTCCTGCAGGCGGAGTTCGATGGGACATTGATCGCGCCCAACGCCAACATCACGCTGGCGGCCATCGGCAGCGCCAGTTACCACGGTGCCTTCTTTGGAAAGTCGCTCACGCTGCAGGCGGGCGTGCAGGTCCAGCATCGCGCCGCGGGCATCGGTAACGTGACGCCGGTGGCCGAATGCAAGATCAGCCAGTCCAACGGGACCTTCGAGGCCGTGTTCGGATACAACGCCTCCAGCCTGATCGGCAACGTCAACGTTCCCCTCGGGCCCAACAACACCTTCACGCCGTCGCCGGCCACGCGCGGTCAGCCCACGACGTTCCTGCCCGGCCGCCAGCACGCGCAGTTCATGGTCCCCTTCAACGGGCTGGCGCTGACCTGGACGCTCGATGGGACACGAACCACCGCCAGCGTGGCGCTTCCGGAGTGTACGCCGGCTTGCGTTCAGAACCTGGTCACCCCCGGGGCCCCGCAGATCACGACGCCCCTCTCCACCCCGGCCCCACCCCTGTCGCAGGACGAGTCGCGGGCGATGCGGGACAGCTTCCGTTGGCAGGACACGCTTCCGGTCCCCGAGACCTTCTCGGACGGAACCCCGCACATCTACTACGGCCAGATCTACGTCAACAGCCCCGAGACGGTGCAGGCGCTCGACTACCTGCGCATCAACTACGCGAACTCGCCGCTCTTCGAGCAAGAGATGGAGGCGTACGAGGCGCAGGGGATCAAGAACTACTTCATGGAGCCCTTCGATGGCGCCGGCCAATTCGCCTATGCCTTCATCCCGGGCGCCGTCTACAACGCCATCCGGGCGGCGGCGCTCGATCCGACGACGCCGGAGGAGATCGTGCGGGCCTTCCCCGTCCGTCCGATTCCCGCGAGCGACCTCGGTTTGGCGCCGCAGCAGCCCTGCGGGCTGCAGCCGATCACCCAGTGCGTCGCCAAGGCCGCCAACGGTTCGCTCCGGGCGGTGTTCAGCTACAACAACCCGGAGGACCACCCGGTCACGGTTCCCGTGGGACCGGCCAACCAAATCACGGGCGGACCGGCGGGGGCCGTGGCGCCCGAAGCGTTCAACACCGGGGCACACACGGCGGTGTTCGCGATCGCCATCCCCGCGGGGCAGACGGTGACCTGGACGCTGAACGGACAGTCGGCCAGCGCGAACGCCGCCACCGCGCTCTGTTCGTCGACCATCGTCGCCGAGATCGGGGTCGATAGCTTCAAGCCCTTCCCCGCGCCGGCGACGCCGAGCTGCCGCTACGCCACCCCCGCGGAGGCCCAGTTCCCGAAGTCGAGCCTCCCGCCTGCCGCGCGCGCCAACACCTGCGTGTCCGTCGCTTACAACTACCTCGGCACCGTGGGCTTCCAGTGGCGCGGCACCGACAGCGACGCGGACGACCCGGCCTATCAGGCCGCCGCCGCGGCGTTCGCGGTCGGCGATTCGTCGAGCTCCGGCGCGGCGGTCACGCCCGTCTCGACGAGCGGCCCGACGGGGAGCACCACGACGGTCCGTTCTGCGCTGTTCGGCAAGCTGTTCCGAAAGGCCATCCAGGCGGTGGGAAACACCGTGAACAGCGTGGTCGACGCCGGCCGGCGCGGCCTGCGCGCGGTCGCCGGGGTCTTCGTCGGATCGACCAACGTGAACGTCACCATCAATCCGCTGTTGACCGACACGGCGTTCAACCCCGGCACGGAGAAGCAAGCCTGGGGCTCGCGGTTCGGGCAGCCCATCTCGCTCACCGGCCTGGAGATCCGGGCCAACCAGAGCGTGTTCCTCTCGGTCGCCAACCTCGATTCGAACAACCACGCTCAGGTCAAGGTGCTCAACCACCTCGGCAACGCGCGCATCTGCTTCAAGCTGACGAGCGGCGCCGGCTTCGTCACCGGCGGGTTCCTCCCCGATGACGCTTGTCCCGGGGTGACGGTCTCCCCGTCGAACCCGACGGTCACGATCTCCGAGCAGTTCGACGAGCTCAACGTCATGGCCCAACTCACCGACGGGCAGAGCTACATGAGGAACGTGGCGGGCTTCAGCAACTCCGGCGCCGAGGTGATCGTCGGCGCGGCCGCCGACCTCATCGGAGATATCCAGGGGATCAGCAACTCGATGAACAAGAACCGGGCCTTCACCCCCTGCCTCGGCTTCTCCTGGGCGAACGAGGTCGAGGTCTATCTGGCGCTCATCACCGCCGACGCCACGCAGGACACCTTCAGCTACGTCGACAAGAAGGTGCAGAGCGGGGCGCTGGCGTTCCTGCGCAAGGCGTCGGCCGACCTGCAGACCGCCCTGACCCAACAGGCCCAGCTCGCCCAGCTGGCGGCGCAGTTCGCGGGGACCACGCTCGGCAATCAGATAGCGGCGGCCAAGGCGGCGGTCGACACCGCGGTGAGCCAGCTCCAGTCCGCCCAGACGGCGGCCACGCTCCTCTCCCAGAACGCCGACGACTTCGCCAACGCCGCGGGCACCGCGGCGCGCGCGGTGGTGGGCAACAGCTCGACCGTGAACGCGGCGACCAGCGTCGTGCAGCAGACGATGAACGACGTCAACGGCCTGATTCCATCGACCCAGGCCGCGCTGCAGACGGCGACCTCGGACTTGGCCTCCGCCGCCACGGCCATGGACACGCTGGTCGCCCAGGCCGCCGGCAGCGCGGTGTCGGCCCAGATCATCGCCGTCCGGGACGCGATCCACAGCGTCTCGGATGACGTGACCAGCATCGTGGCGGGGAACCTCGCGGTAGTCTCGGCGGCCATCTCGGCCGGGGTGGTCGAGGGCGCGGTGCAACTGATCGGAGGCGTCATCGCGGAGGTGTTCGAGTTCGTGGCCGGCGGCGACATCCTCCTCCCGGCGGCCGGCGGCGACCGTCACAACCTGATCGACCGGGGGATCGTGACGCACGAGTACGGTCACTTCACCCTGTGCAACCTGCTGGACAGCGTCGCCCCTTTGAGCTTCGCGGCGGCCTATGACGACGCGGCCGTCGAGGGGTTGGTGTCGGGCCAGTCGGTCAGCGCCACGGGCGCCGTGCTCAACGAGGGCTTCGCCGATCTGCTCATCTCCCAGGCCGTCGGCGGAACCAACTACGGCAGCCCCATCTCGCCGCAGACGGTCCGCACCGGCTTCGTGAACTACTGCCTGGCATCGGACACCGACTGTATCGAGCACAACACGACGAATCAGGACGTGTCCAACAGCAACGACTTCCACGTCGCCGTCCTCCGGGCGACCAGCACCTTCGACGACGCCTTCGACGGTGTCGTGCTCGGAAACAACCCGATGAACGGGAACGAGTGGGCGCAGCCGAACGGCTCCAGCCCCCTGCTGTCGATCGCGGCCGCCGGGGGCTCGGACGCGAAAGACGAGCTCGTGAACCTCACCGGCCTCGGCTACCGCGACTGGATCTCGCACGCCATGAACCGCGGTACACTCCTGCGGGAGGACAACATGTTCGGTGGCCTCTCGGACGCGATGATCGACCAGGGCTACAACTACTGCGAGCGATGCCAGGTGTTCTGGCTGCACAACACGGATCCGACCAACACGTTCAACGGCAGCTGTCCGGCGGCCTGGGTGGGCTCGGCGCCGACGTACGACGCCAACGGCGCCACCGGTACGCTCAGCTGCACCTTCCAGTGTCCGAATGGATCGCCGCAGGGGTCGGTCTGTTGCCCCGCCGGAACGACGCCGGACACCGCCACCGCGGTCTGCGATCCGCCGTGCCCGACCGGGCAGCACTTCGACCCCGTGCAGCTCACCTGCGTCAACAACATCCACGTCGGGTAGTGGAGCGCCGCTCGATGACCGACCCGCGCCCGTCGATTCCCCGGAGGGCGTTGTGGTCGGTCGTCCTGGCGGCGGGAGGGCTCCTCGCGCCGACGGGCGCCGGCTGCAGCGCCCGGATGTGCAACGATCAGATCGACTCCAACGCGCTCTACCAGGTGACGGTGGTCCAGGCGTACACGGCGCAAAGCACGTTCCTCGATCCGTCACCCATCGACCCGAATTCCAGCTGTGGAGCGAGCAGCCCGATCGCCGCGGGAACGCAGTTCCAGCTCCAGGCGCACGGCGCGGCGACGAGGGAGGGCCAGTCGTGCTTGGTCGTGCAATCCGAGGCGGTCGGTTCAGTGGGGAGCGTCTCGATCGAAGGCCCGCCGGCGAACATGTTCGCGAACAACATCTTGACGAGCTCGCCGTACTTCATGACCGCCGGCGGCCACGTGACCCTGGCCACCGGTGACGGCGACTTGATCCTGGGGTTCCGGACCGCCGGCGGCTCGGGCGGAATCTACGCCACGCCGGTCCCCGGCCAGTACCCCCAGGTGGTCCTGGACACGTACTTCTACCCGGCCACCAACAACCCATCGTGTGGAGATGAATTTGTCGTTCAGCTGGCCAAGGAGTGACGGGCGCGCTCTCCGCCTGCGCCGCTCCGTCCTGGTGGGGCTGTTCGTGCTCGGCTGCGGCAGCGGATCGCCGAGCGGTACGGGCACCGGCGGGAGCAAGGGCACCGGCGGCCATCCCGGCACCGGCGGGGCCGCGGGCGGGACGGGCACCGGCGGGGCCGCGGGCGGCACGGGCGCCGGAGGGGCGGCGGGCGCCGGCGCCGGGGGAACGGCCGGGAGTGGTGGGGCGCCGAACGACGCCGGCGGGATCCCCAGCTGCTACGCCCCCTGCATCGAGGATCTGCTGGCTCGGTGCCCGAGCGCCGGTCAGACGTGCACCCAAGGGACGTCGGGCACCAGCACCGTGAAGTGCTACGGCGACGGCGTGAAGGATCTGATCAACGCCGCAGGGACGATGGCGACGCGCTTGAACGCGAACGGCGCCGTCTGTCTCACGGTCATGGCGACCGCGCAGTACGAGGACTACTACGATGCCCAGGGAAACTACGCGGGACGCGTGGCGGACACCAGCTCATCGCTCCGGTTCCAGGTGACCTGCGCCGACGGCACGTCGTCGGAGGCCGACTTCTCGACCGCCGCGTGCGCGCCCTACGCCGCCGAGCAGACCGAGCAGTGCCCCGCCTCGAGCAGCTGCACCGATTGAGCGGATCCCCGGCCGCCCGGTCCGCTACCGCGGGCGCGCCTTGAACACGCGGAACAGGAGGCGCAGCGACGGGAACAGCACCAGCGCGCCGGCGCCGAGGGCGATCAGCAGCAGCGTCTGCGTCTCGGGCGGCGCCGAGGCCGACCGCAAGGTCAGGTAGGGCGGCATCAGGTACGGGTACTGCGAGACGCCCCAGCCGAGCACGACCAGCGCGACCTGGGCCGCCGCCAGCCCGCGCGCCAACCGGGAGCGCCGCCCGACGATCGCGACCAGCGCCCCGAACGCGGCCAGCCCGGTCAGGAGGTGGAGCGGCCAGGACCAGCGGCGGACCGAGAGCCCGGCGTGGAGGCGGGGCGCGCTGTCCGCCGACAGCAGGAACGTCAGCAGCGCCAGCGCCCCGCAGAGGACCCCGGCGGCGACGGCGCGCAGGCGGAAGTCGTCCGCCAGCGGCCGATCGCTCGCGCCCTCCGCCTCCACGGTCAGGTAGACGGCGGCGAGAAAGGCGCACAGCGCCAGGGCGAACGGCCCGGCGGCGAGCGCGAACGGCGTCAGCCAGGGCCCGCGCCAGGAGAGCGCCAGCGGCGCGCCGTCGGTTCCCACGTCGCCCGACGCCACGGCGGCCACGATCATCCCCAGCAGCACCGGCGCGGCCAGGCTGCCAGCGATGAACACGGCGCTCCACCCGCGCCGCTCGCGCGCCCGATCGCCCGAAGCGGAGCGAAACGCGAACGCCGCGCCGCGCGCCACGATGGCCAGCAGCAGCGCCAGCAGCGGGGCGTGCAGCCGGGTGGTGAAGGCGGCGAACGCGGGCGGGAACCCGGTGAACAGGATCACCACCACCAGGATCAGCCAGACGTGGTTGGCCTCCCAGATCGGCGCGATGGCCTGCGCGACCAGCGCCCGCTGCCGCCCGGCGCGCGGCCCGGTCGCGAGGAGGTGCCAGACGCCGCCGCCGAAGTCGGCGCCGCCGAACAGCAGGTACAGGATGAGCGCGCCCAGGACGACCGCGCCCAGCAGCGTCGGCTCATCCAACATGCGCATCGTCCGTCTTCAGGAACAGGCGGCCGAGCAGCACGGCCACCACCATGCCCAACACGCCGTAGACGACGCCGACCAGCGCGAACGGCGTGGCCAGCCCGGTCATCGGCGTCACCGCCTCGGCCGTGCGAACGACGCCGTAGACGATCCAGGGCTGGCGGCCCACCTCGGTGACGGCCCACCCCGCCTCGATCGCCAGGAAGCCCAGCGGGCCGCACACCGCCACCGCCGCCAGCAGCGCGCGGTGGTCCTGCGGGGGTGGCGCCGCGGGCCGGCGGCGGCGGCGTATCCAGAGGGCGCCCCACCAGAGCGCGACCAGCGCCAGCAGGGAGCCGCAGCCGACCATCACCTGGAAGGCGACGTGCACGACGCGCGGCTCGGGGCGGTCGGCCGGCGGGAACGAATCGAGCCCGCGGACCTGGGCGTGCGGGTCGTGGAAGGCGAGGAGCGACAGGCCGTCGGGGATCTCCAGCGCGTAGCGCGTCGTCCCGGCGGCCGGATCGGGCCAGCCGCCCACCCGCAGCGGCGCCCCGCGCTCGGTCCGGAACTGCCCTTCCAGCGCGGCCAGCTTGGCGGGCTGGCGGACCGCCACCGCGCGCGCGCTGGCGTCGCCGGAGATCGGCTGCGCCAGCGCCGCCGGCACCACGAACGCCATCGCGATCCCCAGCGCCGCCCGGTGGAGGCGGCTGCGCGGCGATCGCAGCAGCAGCGCGTGGACCGCGGCCATGGCGGCGGCGGTCGCCAGGTAGCTGGAGAGCAGCACGTGCCCGACCTCGACCGCCCAGCCGGGGCTGAACATGGCCGCCAGCGGGCGCACGTCGGCCGGCGCGCCGTCCACCATGCGGAAGCCGGCCGGCGCGTTCATCCAGGCGTTGGCCAGCACCACGAACAGCGCCGAGAACGCGCCGCTGATCGCGACCACCACGCCCGACAGGAGGTGCGCCCGCGCCGACACCCGCTCCCAGCCGTAGAGGTAGATGCCGAGGAAGATCGCCTCGGTGAAGAACGCGAAGCCCTCCAGCGAGAACGGCATTCCGATGATCCCGCCGGCGAAGGCCATGAACCGCGGCCAGAGCAACCCCAGCTCGAACGACAGCACGGTGCCGGAGACCGCGCCGACCGCGAACAAGATCGCCGTCCCCTTCGCCCAGCGGCGCGCGAGCTCGAGATAGACGCCGTCGCCGGTGCGCCGGTGGAGCGCCTCGGCGACCACCATCAGCGCGGGCAGCGCCACCCCCACGGCGGCGAACACGATGTGGAACGCCAGCGACAACGCCATCTGACCTCGCGCGAAGATCAAATCCGGCGGCGTCGTCGGCACGTTCGGGCTCCCGCCGCAGGAGCATAGTCGGAACCGGCGCGCCGGCCACCTCAATCGCCGGCGACCGCGGCGGCGTCAGTCCCAGCAGCCGAGCAGGTCCCCGTCGACGGGCGTGGCGCAGTCGGCCCCGCTCGCGAACCCCGTCAACGCCAGACCGACGCCCTCGTCGTTCGTATAGATGGTCACGGTCGTGCCGCTGCCGACACAGAGAGTTTGCCCGGCCAGGGGGCCGTCGGCGGGGATCAGCGTCCCCGACGCCGCGGCGCTCGCGCCGTCGGCGACACCTTGCGGCCAGGTGAGGTGAAGTTGTGGCCGCGCCGGCGCGGACGGGTCGGGGTCCTGGCCGACGTCGAGCTCGCCCATGCCGACCTGGCTCAGGCCGCTCGCCTCGGACGAGGCGGTGACGTCGACGGCTTGCCCGTCCAGCGTGCCCAGCAGCCGGAACTGACCCTGTTGGCAGGCGATCGGGGTGCTGGCGGTCGTCCCGCCGGAGCTCCCACAGGCGGGCAACAGCGCGAGCGACAAGGCGAACGAGCGAAGCAAACGGGCGGTCATGCTGGCTCCTTTGGTGAGTAGAGACGACGCCCAACCGCGCAGCAACGATGATGCCAGCGGAGATCTCCGGCCGGGTGGGCGTTCGCCGGTCCAGCGTGAACCGAGCTCACGCCTCCGCGCAACGTCATGTGCCCGTCGGGCCGGCGATCTTC
>DASZVW010000904.1:0-11143 GCA_035546895.1 Polyangia bacterium | reverse complement strand
GCAGTGCGACGCCGCGGGCGTGGGTGGAGGTTCCTGGCGGCTGCGGTCGTGCTGGCGGCCCTGGCTGGCGCGGGCTGGCTGTTTCGCGGCCAGCCGCCGGTCGCCACCTGGTTGCAGCGCGCACACCACCTGCTCGACCATCGCTAGAGGTTGCCGACCGGAAGGGGCGAGCCTCTCAATTTGCCCGCCCGTGGTTACTTTCCAGCGTTGGATGGTACGGCGGGTTGGGTTGTGGTTGGTGGTGGTCGGCCTGGGGGCCGCCCTGGGATGCGGGTCGCTGGGGCGGCCGAAGCCGCTCTCGGAAACAGTTGCCCCCCCGGCGGTCGACGCCGGCGGGTCTCGGTCGGTCGGGGTCCCCGATGCCTCGACCGCTCTCTCCCGGGACGCGCAGGCCGAGCGCCCGATCGGTCCGGCCGCGGACGCAGCGACCCGCGACGCCGCGACGGACGGCGCCGCCCGCGAGGCCGGCGCGTCGCTGGACGCCGGCGGAGCGGGCGACGGCGGCGCCGACGCCACCGTCATTTCGCCGCTGGCCAGCACGGTCGTCACCCAGGACATCGGCACGGTCGATGCCCTGGCGGCCGACGGCGCCACGCTGTACGAGCTGACCCACGACAACGCGCTGTGGGTCCTCGAGGCCGGCGGCGCCCCGCGCCTCCTCACCCGCGACGGCGGGACCGCGTTCGCCTGCTCGCCGGTCTTCCGCCTGGCCCTCGACACCGGCGAGGCGTTCTGGATCGCGCAGTCGGAGGACGCCACGCACGACCTCTCCACCGTGCTTCACCGAACGGACAAGGGCGGCGCGGGCGACACGGTGATCGCCACCGGGCTCGCCTACGCCGAGCCGCCGATCGTGGCCGCGGATGACGCCCGCGTCTACTGGGTCGAAGGCGAAGGGTCACCGGACGGCACCGGCCCCGGCGCGGTGATTCGCGCGCTGCCCGCCGACGCGGCACCGGACACGGCGCCGACCACGCTCGTCTCGGTCGACGGGAGCGACGCGATCGGCGCCATGACCGTCTCCGGGCCGACGCTCTACTGGGTGAGCTTCTACCTCTACACCACCGTGACCGTCCCCGACCTCCACGGCGCGCAGATCGCCGCCCTGCTGGCGCCCGACCCGCCGGCGCCCCTCGACCTCGGCACCGCCTGGTACGTGCAGCCGCACGGCGGCAGCCTGTACGTCGACTACATCGCCGACATCTGGCACTTCTACCTGGCGCGCGAGGCGCCGGACGGCAGCGACTTCGTGAGCCTCGGGCTCATCCCCAGCGCCGACAACATCGTCTTCGTCGACGACTGGGCGCTGGTCTCGGTCCCCTCGGGCAGCTGCGGCGATCATCGCCACCTCCTGCTCGCCCTGCCCACCGCGGCGCCGGGAGGCACGATCGTGCAGCTGGCCGACGATCTCGGCACCCCCGCCGTCCTGGGGACCGAGCTCGCCTACGTCGACCTCGCGGGCCAGGTGCACACCAGCACGCTCGACCAGGTCCGCGCCGCGCTGGCCGCGGCCGGCCGGTAGCTCGCCCGGGGATCGGGGCCGCGCGCCTCAGCGGGCGTGGCGGCCGAGCACGAAGGCGTCGACGGCGTGGGCGAACCCCTCTTCCTCGTTGGAGGCGGTGACGTAACGGGCGGTGCGCTGGACGTCGGGGCTGGCGTTCCCCATCGCGATGCTCACGCCGCCGACGGCGAACATCAGCACGTCGTTGGGCATGTCGCCGATGGTGGCGATCTGCTCGAGCGGCACGCCCAGCGCCCGGGCGTCGAAGCGGACCACCGTCCCCTTGTTGGCGTCGGGGTGGGTGACGTCGAGGTAGTACGGCTGCGAGCGCGCGGCCGAGGCGTGGCCGGCGACCCGCTGGCGCAGCCCGGTCTCCGCTGTCGCCACCAGCGCGTGGTCGTCGCTGACGCCCACGATCTTCACCGCGTGGTCGAGCACCGGGGCCAGGTCGGCGATCACCGTCGGCTCGAACTGGACGGTCGCCTGCTCGCGCGCCACGTGGGGCGCCGCGCGGTCGCGGATGAACCAGTCGGCGTCGCGGTAGACCCAGGCGTCGAGCCCGGCGCCGAGCAGGAAGTCGACCGCCTCGCGCGCGATCTCCGGCGGCAGCGTGCGCCGTTCGAGGATGGTGGTCAGGTCGGGCGCCACGAACATCCCCCCGTTGAAGCCGGCGATGGGGGTGGTCAGCTTCAGCGGCTCGACCAGCATCGCCATCCCGCGCGGCGGGCGGCCGCTGGTGATGGCCAGCTCGATCCCCGCCGCGCGCAGCCGCTCGACGGCCCGGCAGGCCCCCTCGGTGAGCACCTTCCGGCCCGTCACCAGCGTCCCGTCGACGTCGGCGACCAGCAGCTTCACCGGCGCGGCGCCGGCGGCGCTCACCTCCTGAGGCTCCGGTAGCGGCGGATGAGCGCGTTGGTGGAGGCGTCGTGCTTGAGCGCCGGCTCGCGCTCGCTGGTGAGCTCGGGGATGATCCGCTGCGCCAGCGCCTTCCCCAGCTCGACCCCCCACTGATCGAAGGAGTCGATCCCCCAGATTACCCCCTGCACGAACACACTGTGCTCGTACAGCGCCACCAGCGTCCCCAGCGCCCGCGGCGTCAGCTTCTCGGCCAGGATGACGTTGGTCGGGCGGTTCCCCTCCATGATCCGGTGCGGCACGATCGCCGCCGGCGTCCCCTCGGCGCGCACCTCGCCCTCGGTCTTGCCGAAGGCCAGCGCCTCCGCCTGCGCGAACACGTTCGACATCAGGATGTCGTGGTGGTCGCCGAGCGGGTTCAGCGACTTGCCGAAGCCGATCAGGTCGACCGGGATCAGCTTGGTCCCCTGGTGAATCAGTTGATAGAAGCTGTGCTGCCCGTTGGTCCCCGGCTCGCCCCAGTAGACGCCGCCGGTCTGGACGTCGACCGCGCGCCCGTCGAGCGTGACGTGCTTGCCGTTCGACTCCATCGTCAGCTGCTGCAGGTAGGCCGGGAAGCGCTTCAGGTACTGCTCGTAGGGCATGACGCCGAAGCTCTGGGCGTCGAAGAAGTCGCCGTACCAGACCGCCAGCAGCGCCAGCAGCACCGGCAGGTTCTGCCCGAACGGCGCCGCGCGGAAGTGCTCGTCGAGGGCGTGGAAGCCGGCCAGCAGCTCGTCGAACTGGTCGGCGCCGACCGCCAGCATGGTCGAGAGCCCGATCGCCGAGTCCATCGAGTAGCGCCCGCCGACCCAGTCCCAGAACCCGAACATGTTGGCGGCGTCGATCCCGAACTCGGTGACCCGCTTGGTGTTGGTCGAGACCGCCACGAAGTGCTTGGCGATGGCCGCCTCGCTCCCCAGCCGGGCGAGCGCCCACTGCCGCGCCGAGCGGGCGTTGGTCATCGTCTCGATGGTGCCGAACGTCTTCGACGACACGATGAACAGCGTCTCCGCCGCGTCGAGATCGCGCGTCGCCTCGACGAGATCGGTCGAATCGACGTTGGAGACGAAGCGGAAGGTCATCTCGCGCCGGCTGTAGAAGCGCAGCGCCTCGTAGGCCATCACCGGCCCCAGATCGGAGCCGCCGATCCCGATGTTGACCACGTTGCGGATCGGCCGGCCGGTGTGGCCGCGCCAGTCCCCCGAGCGCACCCGCTCCGAGAAGGCGCGCATCCGCGCCAGGACCTCGTGGACCTCCTTGACGACGTCCACGCCGTCGACCACCAGCGGTCGTCCGGCCGCGGCCGGCATCCGCAGCGCGACGTGCAGGACGCTGCGGTCCTCCGAGACGTTGATCCGGTCGCCGCGGAACATGGCGTCGATGCGGCCGCGCAGGTCGCTCTCCTCGGCGAGCTGCAGGAGCAGCCGGAGCGTCTCCTCGGTGATCCGGTTCTTCGAGTAGTCGAGACAGAGGCCGGCCGCCTCGACGGTGAAGCGCTCGGCGCGCCCCGGATCGGCGGCGAACAGCTCGCGCAGGTGGCGGCCGGCGATCTGGCCGTGGTGGCGCTCGAGCGCCCGCCAGGCGGGGCGCTCCCGCAGCGGCGCGCTCACGGCCTCGGCTCCCCGACTTCGTCGCGCGTTCCTCTCATGGGCTCCTTCGCTCCTCCTGGTGCTGGGTTGCGTGACACGCCCGGCGCCCCGTCTCCCGTCCGCGGCGCGGGCGCCGGTTCGCCGCCCGCCTCCCCCGCCCAGCCGGCGGCGCTGGCGCCGGTGATGAGCCGCGCCTCGCGGCCGTGGTTGATGAAGCTCAGGACCCACTCCGTGAAGACCAGCAGGCGGTTGCGGAACCCCATCAGGTACCAGAGGTGGACCACCAGCCAGGTCACCCAGGCGACGAAGCCGCTCAGCTTCAGCCAGCCGAGATCCGCCACCGCGCTGGCCCGCCCGATGGTGGCCAGGTTCCCCTTGTCGTGGTACGCGAACGCGCCGACGGCGCGGCCGGCGAGCCGCGCGCGGACCAGGCGCGCCGCGTGGCGCCCCATCTGCATGGCCACCGGCGCCACCCCCGGGTACGGCGGCGCGCCGCGCACGCGGACCATGTCGCCGATGGCGATCACCTCCGGGTGGCCCGCCAGCGTCAGGTCGGGCTCGACGAGGACCCGCCCCGCGCCGTCGGTCTCGCCGCCCGCCGCGCGCGCCAGCGTGGCCGCGATCGGCGCCGCGCGCACGCCGGCCGCCCAGATGCTGGTCCGCGCCGGGATCCGCCGCTCGCCGTCGGCGTTCCGCACCACCACGCCCTGGCCGTCGAGATCGGTCACCCTGGTCCCCACCAGCGGCGTCACCCCCAGCCGCTCGAGCGACCGCGCCGCCTTCCGCGAGAGCCGCGGCGGGAAGGCCCCCAGCACGCGCGGGCCGGCCTCGATCAGCAGCACCTTCGCCTTGGCCGTCTCGGCGACGTGGAAGTCCTTGCGGGTGTCGCGCGCGATCTCGGCGATCTGGCCGGCCATCTCCACGCCGGTCGGCCCGGCCCCCACCACCGCGAAGGTGAGCAGCGCCGCGCGCGCGGCCGGATCGGCCTCCACCTCGGCCGCCTCCAGCGCCAGCAGGATCCGGCTGCGGATGTCGAGCGCCCCCTCCAGCGACTTCAGCTCCGAGGCGGTCTTCTGCCATTCGGGATGGTCGAAGTAGTCGTACTGCGACCCGCCGCCCACGATCAGCGTGTCGTACGGCAGGCGCTCGGCGCCCGAGGGCGTCCGCACCTCCAGCGCGCGCGCCGCCAGCTCGAAGCCGGTGACCTCGCCCAGGATCACCCGGACGTTCTCGCGGCCGTGGAAGATCGCCCGCAGCGGGTAGCAGATCTCCGCCGGGCTGAGCGCCCCCGTCGCCACCTGGTAGGCGAGCGGCTGGAACAGGTGGAAGTTCCGCCGGTCGATCAGCGTGACCTCGACGGGCGCCCGGTGCAGGTGGCGCGCCGCCTGCAGCCCGCCGAACCCGCCGCCGACGACGACCACCCGGTGCCGGCCGCCCTGGGGCGCCGTCCCGTCCGACGAGGTCGTCTGCGCGCGATCCATCTCAACCACCCGCGCAGGTGAGTCTGGGACCCGCCGCCCGTCTCGGCAAGGAAGGAGATCGCGAATACCGTCAGGGGCGCGCGCTCTGGGCGCTGCGCCGGAACTCGCTGGGCGAGAGCCCCGTCCGCTTGCGGAAGAACGCGGAGAACTGGCTGGGGTTGGCGTAGCCGATCTGGTAGGCGATCTCGATGATCTGGGTGCGCCCGTCGGCGAGCAGCTGCTTGGCGCGCTCGAGGCGGATGTTGCCCAGGTACTGGTGGGGCGCCAGGCCCGTCGAGCGCTTGAACATCCGCGAGAAGTGATCGACGTTCATCCCCACCGCCGCCGAGAGCTCGGTGAGCCCGGGGTTGCGGGTCATCTCGTCGTGCAGGAACTCCTTGGCGCGCCGGAGCACGGCGGGCGGCAGCCCGGACCGCGGCGGCGCGGCGGCGGCGCGCCGCTTGAGGGCCAGCAGCCGCTGCGCGAGCACCACCGCGGCCGACTCGACGTACAGGCGCGCCGCCGCGCCGTGTGTCTGCGCCTCCGCCGCCATCGACAGCGACAGCTCCCGGCAGACCGGATCGTCGAAGGCGAAGAGGCAGGGGAGCTCGACGTCCGCGCCGCCGTCGCCGGCCGCCCGGCGCAGGAGCTCGGATCCCAGCTCGACCTGCAGGAAGTCGAGCTTCTCCTCGGTCCAGGAGACGGTGCGCCAGCGGGCCGGGATGAGGCTCAGCGTCCCGCGGGTGGGCGTCCAGGTGTGCGAGACGTCCTCGCGCCGCTGGCGGATCGAGGCCGGGCGCCCGAGGTGCACCGTGAGGACGGGGCCCTCGTAGGCGAACCAGCCGCCGTCGATGGGCGGGCAGTCCTCGACCACGCCCACGGTGACGCCGCCGGCCGCCCCGTCGCTGGGCAGGAACGGAAACATCTTCGTCCGCGCCAGCGCGCAACCGGTCGCTCCTTGGTGTCCAGACCTCATCTCCGACAAGCGGTCCCCTTCCGTGAGTCCGAGATTCCGGCCGGCGGCGGTTCGCGCCGACGACCGAAGGGCACCCAGACTCGTCGAGGACGCCGCTGCCGTCAACCGCGCGGCGGCGGAACGAGCATCTTGCTCTTGCGCGTCGGCGCGCCGCGCCGATGCGACGCGCCACCAATTTGACGCCCGGCGCTCGCCGGATTTTGGCAAGTCACGCCGGGAAATCGGTAGAGCGGCGCGCCGCCGCGCTGGTATCGAAGATTCCCGAGCGATGCCAAGTCAGATCAATCTGGTCAAGGTCTTCTCGGTGACGAAGGCGCGCGACCGCGACGAGCTCGGCGAGCGCGTGACCGCCTGGATCGCCGCCAACCCCGAGCTGCACATCGTGCAGACCGTCGTCGCGCAGAGCTCGGACGAGAGCTTTCACTGCCTGTCGATGGTCCTGCTCTGCACGACCGCCTGAGCCCGGCGCGCGCCCGGCCCTCGCTCAAAAGCGCTGGCCGACCCACCGCGCGATGTCGATCACCGCGACGGCGTGGCTGGCCGGGTGCTCGAAGCTCTTGTGCCCGGTGAAGCGCAAGAGCGTGTAGCTGACGTCGGGCGAGCTGACGAACAACGCCGAGTCGTCGAGAGGGACGAAGATGGCGTCGTGGTCGGCCTGCATCAGCAGCACCGGCGCGCTGACCTGGCCGCGGAACGGCGCCGCGAAGTTCTGCAGCGCGCTGCCGATCTCGGCGCGCGGCACCAGCGCCCGCGTCGCGTTGTCGAGGTCGATGATGAAGGGGAGCGCGAACGGCTTGTAATAGAAGAAGTCGGTCCGGAACTCGACGCCGAAGTCGAAGTACGGCCCCTGCGCGAAGAAGGCGTCGAAGTCGACCTGCAGCAGCGCCGGCTGCAGCTCGGAGGTGTTGGACATGACGATCAGGCCGTCGACGTCGTGGTAAGTGCCGGCCTCGACGAGCGCGATGTCACCGCCCGCCGACGGCCCCAGCAGCACCACCGCCGAGGGGACGAACCCCAGCGCGCCGCCGCGGACCGCCTGGATCACCTCGTGGACGTACCCGGCGCTGGTCGGGTAGTCGAGCGAGTCGCCGTCGGGGTGGCTGCTGGCGCCGTAGCCGACGCGATCGACCGTCAGCACCGGGAGCCCCAGCTCCGCCAGCTCGGGCGCGGCGCGGAAGCCGGGGGCGAAGTCGAACACCGTGTGCGTGTCGGAGGCGCCGTGGATCATCACCAGCACCGGCGTGCCGTGGCCGTGCCCCGCGTGCGGGAGGCCGACGTGCCGCGGCGGCGCGTACGAGAACCCGACCATGAAGTTCCCGTCGTGCAGGTCGAACCGGACCTCCGCCGGCGGCGCGGCGGCCGCGCTCGACGCGAGCCCGAGGACGACGACCAGGACCCAGAATGCAGAGATCATCGATCTGCGCATACACACCCCTCCAGTTGAGGGCCCCCGCGGGGCCCGTTGACACGTCATCCGCCCAATCGTCCGGAGGGCGATCGTTCTTTAAGGCGCGAACAACGAGGTCAGCACCTGGCGCAGCTCGGGGATCTTGAACGGCTTCTGCAGCACCGTGTCGCAGAGATCGGCGCGCGCGTCGGCGCGGGCCGTCTCGCTGTCCCACCCCGTCATGAGGACCATCTTCGAGCGGACCCCCTCGCCGCGCAGCGCCCGGATCACCTCCAGCCCGTTGCGGCGCGGCAACCCCAGGTCCATCAGCACCACGTCGAAGTCGCGCTGCGAGACCTTGGCGATCGCCTCGTCGCCGTCGGCCGCGCTCTGCACCTCGTGCCCCTCGGTGCGCAGGACGTCGCGCATCCCCGACAGGAAGTCCGGCTCGTCGTCGACCACCAGGACGCTGAGGCGGCGGACCACCGGCAGCTTCTTCTCGCCGGTGGCGGCGCGCGCCTCGGGCGCCGCCGAGAACGTCAGCCGGAAGGTGGCGCCGCCGTCGGCGTTGTTGGCGGCGGCCACCTCGCCCCCGAAGTGCTTCATCGAGGCGCGCACCGTGGCCAGCCCCAGCCCCGCGTGCCCCGTCTTCGAGCTGACGAAGGGGAGGAAGATCTGCCCCAGGAGATCGCCGGGGATCCCCGGCCCGCGGTCGCGCACCTCCAGCGTGACCGGGTCGTCGCCGCCGAGACGGATCTCGACGCGCCGCCGCTCGGCCGGGACCTCCTTCACCGCCTCGCGGGCGTTGAGGACCAGGTTCATCACCGCCTGGCGCACGATGGTCTGGTCGCCGCGCACGATCGCCGGGCGGCCGTCGTCGGCCAGCATGACGTCGATCGAGTCCTCCTTGCAGGTCGGCCGGATCAGCACCACCACGTCCTCGACGACCTGCCGGAGATCGGTGGCGCCGGTGGTCGGATCGCCGCCCGTCCGCGCCACCCGCTGCAACCGGCGCGACAGCTCGCCGATCGCCTGGTTGGCGCGCTCGGCGCGGAACACCGCCTGTTGCGCCTGCCCCGTCTCCCGGATCGAGCCGAGCGACATGAGCGCGATGCCCGAGAGGTTGTTGAGGTCGTGCGCCACCGCCGCCGCCAGCTCGCCCACCGCGCGCATGCGCGACTCGTTCATCAAGAGGTCCTGCGCGCGGATCAGGTCGGCGTTCAGGAGCTCGAGCCGCTTGACGTGCAGCGCGCGCTCCATGGCGATCCCCAGGTGGCTCATGAAGGCGCGCAGCAGGCCCTCCTCGAACAGCTCGTCGGGGAGCGGCTCGTGGCCCCGGTACGAGGAGAGGCCGAGCGCCCCCACCGCCTGCCCGCGGCTCCCCAGCAGGGGCCCGCAGGCGAACGGGTGGCCCCGCAGGTGCTCGGAGATGACGCGCGGCAGGGCCATCGCGCCGGCGGGGATCCCGTCCGGGTGCTCCTCGATGATGAGCAGCGACTCGGGGCGCTTGACGTTGATCATCCGCCCCTGCCGGAAGCCGTGGCCGATCGGCTGCCGCATGTCGAGGATGGAGATGCGGGGCATCTCCTCGGTGGTGTCACGCCCGTCGATGAGCTCGCGGACGGTGATCAGGTGACCGGTCGGCTCGTCGAGGACGGCCACCCACACCGCCCCGAACCCGAGCGCGGCGATCTCGTGGGCCACGACCGCCGAGATGTCGTCGAGGCTGGACATCGAGGCCAGGCGCGTCGTGATGCTCGCCAGGAGGTTGAAGGGATCGGATTGCGTCTGGGGGATCGCCATGCGGGAGACACTCTACCCCGTTCGTCGGGATCTCGATACGTTGCTCAACGATTTCTGTCGACAGGTCCGCGCATTTCTACCGCCAGGCGCCTGACGCGGGCTGGCGGATTTGGACGAACGTTGGCAACGTTCTCGCAACGTTCCAACGTCTAAACGCTCCGCCGGTCGTCGCCAGCCGCCGCGCGCGCCGCGCGCTCACTGCAGCGTGATCGAGGCGTCGTCGACGTAGAGGTCGGGGCACTCGACGGCCGAGCAGGTCCCGGTCTCCCCCTGCAGCACGTAGACGGCGGCCATCGACAGCTTGCAAGTAGACGACTCGTCGGCGGGCGGGAACACGAAGGTCCCGGAGAGCTGCTGCCAGGTGCTGGGGGCCACCGCCTTGACCGCCGTGGTGCCGTTCGCCCCGGTCACCGCGGGGGTCACCACGGCCGACGAGCCGATGCAGCTGTAGGCCGGCTGCAACATCAGGGAGTGGTTCATGGTGCCCGTCTGGTACACCCACGCCGAGACCGCGTAGCGGGCGGCGCCGATCGGCAGCAGGTACTTGATGCCGACGGTCGGGACCTGCCGGTTGTACTCCCGGAGGCTGTACGTCCCGCCGTGGGCGGCGTTGCCGCTGGTGGCCAGCGACGACCCGGTCCCGGTCACGTTCCAGCCGTCGACGGCCTGGGCCTCGAACCCCGAGTTGGCGCAGAGGTTGTGCCCGTCGGAGACCTGGATGACCAGATCGTCCATGTAGAGCGGCGGGTTGACGTACGGGACGGGGGAGTCGCTGTTGATCTGGTTGACGAACACGCTGGCGGACTTCACCAGGCCCGCCGGCGGGAAGCAGTCCGCGCCGAGCGCGCCGGGCGGGAGGGCGTTGAAGTCGACCGTCGCGCTGAACGGCGTCCACACCCCCTGCATGAGCGGCATCCCGAAGGCGGTGCCGGTCTGGACGGAGCCGTAGTAGATGTTGGTGACGCACTGGACGCGCGCCTGGACGATGCAGGTCGACGTCGCGTCCACGTTCTGCATCACGTAGGCGCTGATCTGATATTGCCCGATCCCGGTCGGCATGATGTACGAGGGGCCCTCGTAGTTCTGGTCGCGGCTGGCCTGCTCGATCGAGTACAGGCCCGCGTGGGCGTACCCCGCGGCGGCCGTCGAGCTGACGACCGGCGCGGAGCCGCCCTGGACCGCGCTCCACCCCGTGGCGGTGCCGGTCTCGAGATCGCCGTTGCCGGCCAGGTTCGGGTTCACCACGCACGACTGGGCGCTGCAGTAGCCGCCGGCCACGCAGGCGCCGTCGTCGCTGCAGCTGCTGCCGCAGACGCCGCCCGCGCAGAGGAACCCGTTGCAGCTCACGGTGTCCTTCGGCGTGCACTTGCCCGCGCCGTTGCAGACGGAGTCCATGACCACCGAGGCGCCGGCGGCGTCGCAGACCGGCGTCGCCGAGCCGCAGGCGGTGGTGTTGCTGGCCTGCTGGCAGGCGCCGGTGCCGTTGCAATAGCCGAGGCTGCCGCAGGGGTTCTGCGCGTCGGGCGCGCA
>DASZVW010000903.1:0-3311 GCA_035546895.1 Polyangia bacterium | reverse complement strand
GTACGTGCTGGTCGACACCGCCGGGATGCGCCGCCGCCGCGCCATCGACACGATGACCGAGCACGTGGCGGCCAAGATGGCGCGCGATCAGCTCGAGCGCTGCGACGTGGCCGCGCTGGTGATCGACGCCCGCCTGGGGGCCACCGCCGAGGACGCGCGGCTCGCCGGCCTGATCGAGGACTCCGGGCGCTGCGCGCTGGTGGTCCTCAACAAGAAGGACCTGGTCGGTCGCGCCGCCATCGACGCCAAGGTCGAGGCGACGCGCGAGGCGCTCACCTTCCTGCGCTACGCGCCGGTGCTGCTCACCTCGGCGGTCACCCGCGCCGGCGTCACCGCCATCCTCGCCGAGGCCGACAAGGCGCTCGCGCAGGCCTCGCGCCGCATCTCCACCGGCGAGCTCAACAAGCTGCTCGAGCAGATCGTGGCCCGCAAGCCGCCGCCGGCCGGGCGGGGCGGGCGCCACGTCCGCCTCTACTACGGGACGCAGCCCTCGGTCCGCCCGCCGACCTTCTACGTCAGCACCAACCACCCGGCGGAGGTCGGCTACCCGTACCGCCGCTTCCTGGTGAACCGGCTCCGCGAGGCCTACGGCTTCGAGGGGACGCCGGTGCGCCTCGTCCTGCGCGCGCACCGCCAGAAGAAGGCGGCGCCGCCGGGCGCGGTGGCCGAAGCGGTGGCTAGAAGATCCAGGAGAGCCGCGCGGTCGTCGAGAAAGTGAAGGGCGAGCTGCCGAGGTTCTCGGGATCCGAGAAGAGATCCTGCGGCCGGAACAGGTACTGGAACATGATCCCCGCCCGCAGCTGCCGGGTCACGTAGTAGTCGCCGCCCAGCGCCAGCGCGGTGGCCAGCATGGTCACCGTCGGTGCCAGCGGCCCCGAGAGCTCGGCGACGCCGAGCTGCACGCTCGCGTAGGGGACCAGCCGCAGGACGTCGACCGTGTAGGTGAGCCCGGCCAGCGCCGCGACGGACCGCTCGCTCCCCGCCGCCACGCCGGCGGCCTTGTCGGCGGAGACGCCGGCGGTCGAGCCCTGCACCGTCGCCGAGATCCCCCAGGCGTCGGTGAGGCCGTAGCCGAAGTCGAGCCCCCCGGCCAGGCCCCAGGGGTGATCTCCCTGGTTCACCACGCCGATCCCCACCCGGGCCGCGGCCTCGAATTCGCCGGCCCCCGCCGCCCGCGCGGGCGCGGCGGCGGCCGCGCAGATCCCCAACGTCACCAGGAGAGCGGCCGGCTTCACGCCCGACGACTATACATGCGATCCCCGGACCGGCGCCGCGCGGCGGCGCTCGGCGCCGGGACCATTTGACCCGCCGGGGAGGCTCTGTTATCTCCCCCTCCGGTGCCGAAGAGAAGACTCAGCAAGAAAGAGCTCAAGCGTCCCGACCAGTTCGTGGACTTCTGGACGCGCACGTCGGAGGCGCTGGCGAACTACGCCGCCTCGCACATGCGGGCGATCGTCGTCTCGCTGACCGCGCTGGCCACGGTCATCGCCGGCTCGATCGCCATCAGCCAGGTCTCGGAGCGCCGGAGCGTCCGCGCCGGCGAGGCGCTGGCCAAGGCCGAGCGGATCGCCAACGTGGAGCCGCCATTGCCGGGCTCGCCGCCGCCCGACGACGGGCTGCCGCACCTGCCGACCGCCAAGGAGCAGGTCGAGGCGGCGCTCAAGGACCTCGACGCCGCCTTCCCGCCCGCCGGGCGCGGCCCGCTGCACGCCGAGGCGATGGTGGTGCGCGGCAGCCTGCTGCTCGACCTCGATCGCGCCGCCGAGGCGGCGACCACCTACCAGGGCCTCCTGCCCGACAACCTGGACAGCCGCCTGCGCTTCCTGGCCCACGAGGGGCTGGGCTACGCCTACGAGCGCCTGGGGAAGCTCCCCGAGGCGCAGGCCGCGTTCGCCGAGCTCGGCAAGGACTCGGCCGGGATGGACGGCTTCTACAAGGACCGCGCGCTCTACCACCAGGCGCGCCTCGCCGAGCTGCAAAGCAACCCGGCGGACGCCAAGCGGATCTATCACGAGGTGCTGGACAAGAACCCCGCCACCTCGTTGCGCGAGGAGATCACCGATCGCCTCGCCGCGCTCGAGATGAAGTGAGCCCCAAGCTCCTCCTGGCGGTGCTCGCCGCGACGGCGGGCTGCGCCTCCATCACCGCCCGCCCGGCGGAGAGCGGGGAGCCCCCGGCGCACGCGGCCGGCGTCCTGCACATGGTCTGGCGGACCACGCTCCACGAGCACGGCCTGTTCGAGCCCCAGCCCGAGGAGTGCGCCACCGGCGCGCTGGCCGGCGGCCACCTGGTCCTCGGCTCGCGCGCCAACAACGTGGTGGGGGTGGTCCCCGAGACCGGGCACGTCGATTGGGTCACCGGCGTCTCGGGCGGCGTCGACAGCACGACCCGCTTCGACGCCCGGCGCGGCCAGGTCTACGTGGGCGCCGACGACGGCACCCTCTACGCCCTCGATCCCACCTCGGGCGCCGTGCGCTGGACCTACCAGGGCCGGGGGGCGTTCGAGCGCCCGCCCGAGCTGGGCCCCGACCTCGTCTACGCGGCCACCGCCACCGACCGGGTGGTGGCGCTCGATCCGGCGACCGGGAAGTGGCGCTGGCAGTACGAGCGGGAGATGCCCGAAGGGTTCACCATCCACGGCTACGCCGGCCCGCGCCTCCACGGCGGCGACCTGCTGGTCGGCTTCGCGGACGGCTACTTCGTGTCGCTGACCGCGGCCGGCGGCGAGGTGGTCTGGGCCCGCTCGCTGGCCACCGCCTCCGAGCAGTTCGTCGACGTCGACACCACGGCTGCCCTGGCCGGCGACCTGGCCTACGTGTCGTCGTACTCGGGGGGCCTGTGCGCCGTCGACCTGCACGACGGCGTCATCAAGTGGCGCCTCCCGGTCGAGGGGGTCGGCGACGTCACCGTCTCCGACAACCGGCTCTTCTTCGTGGCGCCCCGCCAGGGCGTGCACGCCGCCGACCTCGAGGGGCACGTCATCTGGCGCCAGGGGCTCACCGAGGCCGGCGACCTGACGCAGCCGGTGGCCATCGGCCGTTACCTGATCTTCTCCGGCAGCCGCGCCGGCCTGTTCGTCGTCGACCGCACCACCGGCGGCCTGCTGGAGGTCTTCAACCCCGGCCACGGCATCTGCGCCGCCCCCACCATCGACGAGCAGGCCCAGCGCCTCTACGTCCTCTCCAACAGCGGCTCCCTCTACGCCCTCGACCTGTCGATTTAGTCGCGGCGCTCGGGCCTGGCGTCGCGGCGCTCGCCCCGTGAGGAGAGCGGCTGGGTTGGGCGTCGCCTGGCGCGGGAAGATCGGGCCT
>DASZVW010000902.1:0-5182 GCA_035546895.1 Polyangia bacterium | reverse complement strand
GGTCTCGTCCTCGGTGACCGGGCGGCCGTCGATGGTGGCGCGTCCGGCCAGCCGGTAGGCGCCGGTCGGCAGCACGCCGATCTCGGCCTCGGCCTCGCCGTCGGCGTCGGTGGTGACGCGCAGGCTGCGGACCGGCTTGGCCGCCGCGTCGCCGCCCGCCGCCAGGACGTCGAGCGTGGCCTCGACGTTGGGGACCGGCGTGTAGTCGGCGTGGACGGCGCGGATGCGCGCGGTCACCGGCTGGTTGCGCCGGAACTCCTGCCGCGGCAGCTCGATGCGCAGCAGCGTGAGCGCCGGATCGCGCACCAGCCAGTGGATGGCGTTCTCCCAGAAGCGCTGGAAGGCGCGCCCGTCGTCCCCCTCGCCGGCGGCCAGGAACCCCCAGTGCCAGACGCTGTCGGTCAGCAGCGCCAGCGAGCGCCCCTTGCCGGCGTCGCCCGCCACCAGCACCGGCGCCGGCTTGCCGTCCGAGCCCTTGAGCGTGGGGTGGACCAGCAGCGTGGCGGCGTTCGGCTTGGCGCGCAGCACGCGGTTCACCCCTTCGAGCGCCGGCAGCTTCCCCCAGCGCGCCTCGTTCTCGTGCGGGTCGAGCGACAGCGAGGTGATCGGGTGGGTGCGTCCCTCGGGCGAGAGGCGCGGCTTGAACGCGTCGGTGGTCAGGTTGGGGTCGTTCTCCCCCTCCAGGGTGGGCGCCACCGGCGGCAGCTCGACGGGGAGCACGTCGCGCAGCGCGGTCAGGCCGTAGCCGCCGCTCGAGAACGAGAGGTCGCCGCCGACCATCGCCACCGCGCCGCCTTCTTCGACGTAGTCGCGGACGTTGGGGAGGAACGGCTCCACGCCGTAAGGCGCATAGTTGAAGTTCTGGAAGATCACCAGGTCGAACGAGCGGAGCTGCTCCTCGAAGATCTCGAAGGTCGGGAACGGGATCAGCGAGAGGTCGTCGTGGTTCCAGGGCTGCTCGTCGGTCTCGGTGCGCAAGATGAAGAACGACACCAGGTCGACGTTGGGATCGCGCCGCAGCATCGAGCGCAGGAAGCGCTCGTCCCAGGACGGGCGCCCGGCCAGGTGCAGGATGCGCACCCGGTCGCGGATCACCTTGAGCGTGAACGACTGCTGGTTGTTGCTGGCGAGCGCCTCGCCGGTCAGCACCGGCGTCGAGATACGAAAGACGAAGTTGCCGGGATGGTCCGGCAGCCAGTCGAAGGAGATCTTCTCCTCGGAGCGATCGCCGCGCAGCACGACGCCGCGGGTGGCGACCGGGCGGCCGTCGCGCTCCAGCGTCACCTCGACCTGGCGGTCGGGGAGGCCTGTCTGGCGGACCACCGCCTCGATGGTGACCGGCGTGCGCACGAAGGCCAGCTCGTCGGCCAGCACGGCGGCGATCGAGAGGTCGCGCAGGGACTTCTCGCCGAGGCCCACGGTGTGGATGGGGGCGGCGAGCGCGTCGACGGCGGCGCGGGTGGCGGCGTCGAGCGGCCCCTCGCCGATGCGGCCGGTGTCGACGCCGTCGGAGATCAGCACCACCGCGCCGAGGTCGCGGCCGGCGTAGCGGGCGCGCAGCTCGCCCAGCGCCTCGCCGATGCGGGTGGCGTCTGCCGTCGGCGGCTGCCGCAGCGAGGCCGCGGTGGCGGGCGAGAGGCTCTCGCCGAAGGTGTAGAGGTCGACGTCGTGCCCCTCGCGCTGCAGCGCCGCCAGCTCGGGGGCGGCCCGGTCGAGCAGCGCCGCCGCCCGCTCGGCGCGCGAGGGGCCGCCGTCGGGGGGGCGGACCTCCATCGAGCGCGAGGCGTCGACCAGCACGGCGACGCGGTTGGGGACGCGGGTCACCTGCCGCAGCTCCAGCGTCGGCTCCAGCGCCGTCAGCAGGCAGGCCAGCACGCCGGCCGCGCGCAGGCCGAGCAGCAGGAGCCCGCGCCCCGGCCGCTCGTCGGTGAGCGTCAGCGCCGAGAGCGCCACCGCCACCACCGCGGCCGCCACCAGCAGCGCCACGCCGCCCCGCCCGTACTCGCTGGCGGCGCCCAGCCCCAGCCGCCAGTCGTTGAACCCGCCGGGGAGGTGGCCGAAAAAGCTCATCGCGCGCCTCGAGTCATCGCGCGTACCGCCGCGTGCGGAGGATGTAGTCGATGTGTGCCTGCTCGGTCTTGTAGTCGAGGCAGAGCGCGTACATCACCAGGTTCACGCCCAGGCGGAAGGCGTCCTCGCGCTGGTCGTCGCCGCCCGGGACCACCTCGTGCTCCCAGCGCCCGAAGCCGTCGCGCGCCCAGGCGCCGCCGAGGTCGTTCTGCGAGTAGACCACCGCCAGCCTCCGGTCGCGCTCCACCCCCTCGAGGTAGGGGGCGGCGATGATCCGCCCCGGCGCGCCGTGCAGCACGTAGAACGACTTCCACAGCACGTGCCCCTCGGGGACCCGGATCGGCAGCTCGCCCGGCAGCGTCTGCGCCAGGAGCCGCCGCACCGCCTCGTCGAAGGCGCCCCCCGCGCGCCCCTCGCAGGAGTCGATGAGCAGGAAGCCGCCGTAGGTGATGTAGCGGCGCAGGTGGGCGACGTCGGCCTCCGCGGGGAGCGCGAAGCCGCGATCGCCGGAGAGCACCAGGAACGGGTAGCGGAACAGGTTCGGGTCGGCGAGCCGCAGCTCGACGGCGTCGGAGGCGGTCTGCACGCTGGTGCGGCGCACGATCTCCCAGGCCAGGCGCTTGAGCGCGGTGGGGCGCGGATCGGGGAGCCCGGGCAGCGAGAGGCGCGCGAACCGGAACAGCGAGCGGTCCCCGATGGCCCGGGCCCGGCGTCCGGCCAGGAGCGCGGCCAGCGCGGGGGCGCCGGCCGCCGCCGCCAGAAAGCGACGGCGCGTCGCGAAGGCGCTCTCCGCGCTCACCGGCCGCCCGCCCGCTTCGTCACCCTCTTCGCCCGCGCCGGGCTTTGCACTACACTCGCTCGCTCATGCGCCTTGCGCCCCTGCTCGCGGCCCTCTCCCTGGCGTCGGGTCTCGTTTCCGGAGGGGCCGCGCGCGCGGCCGCCGACTCGCCCGACACGGCCGCGCTCGACGCCCAGGCCGCCGCGCCGGCCGCCGCCGACGACGGGCCCGATCCGAAGAAGCGCTTCCCCCGGCTGCAGCCGCCGTCGCTCCTGCACACCGACCAGTTCGGGATCTCGGTGCTGCCGGGGACCGGCTACCGCGTGATCGCCCCGTACAAGGACGGCATCCCCTGCGGCCCGGTCCAGACCGACCGGGTCTGCACCGGCCGGCTCCCCTTCTTCGTGGGCGCGCAGGCCTCGTTCGGGTTCGCGCGCCACTGGGACGTGATCGTCGACCTGCGGTTCGGCGTGGAGAGCGACTTCAACGGGTCGCATGAGTTCTCGGTGGCGCCCGGCTTCCGCTACTGGGTAGACCCCGAGCTGCCGGCGAAGTTCTTCGCCACCTTCCAAGGCGTCTACGATCTCAACCCGCAGCACGAACCAGGCGTCAAAGACTACGACTTCGGGGTGCGTAACGCGAACGGGTTCATGTACGAGGTGATGCGCAACCTCGGGTTCTATTTGCAGTTCGGCGAGACGCTGGGGCTCGTCCGCTGGCTGCGCTTCGAGGTGGACGGGGGGATCGGTGTCCAGGCCCGATTCCCCTAGCCGCGGCGGGCCCGGGCCGCGCATGATCGGCAGCGCTTCGTCATGATCCAGGTGGGTCGCATGGAGAAGGGGGACGTCGACGCGGCGGCGGAGATCCTGTTCGACGCCTTCGGCGCCGTCTACCGCCAGCGGGGGCACGTCCCCCCCTTCCCCACCCGCGACAGCGCCGCCTGGCTCTGCCGCGCCTACCTCGATCTCGACCCGGAGGGGTGCGCGATCGCCTGGGTGGGGAGCGAGGCGGCGGGGGTCGGGTTCGCCCACCCGCGCGGCGCCGTCACCAGCATCGGCCCGCTCGCCTCGCGGCCGGGGGCGCCCGCCGGCGTGGCGCGGGCGTTGATGGCCGAGCTCGGGCGGACGGCCGCGCGGTCGACCAGCCTGCGGCTGTTCCAGGACAGCTTCAACCCCGACTCCTTCGGCCTTTACGCCCGGCTGGGGTACGCGGTGGCCGACGTGGCCCCCTATCTCCTGACCGAGAAGCTGATCCCGCCGGGGGCGGTGAACCCCTCGGTGCGCGCGATGCGGCCCGAGGACATGGCGGCGGTCGAGCACTACGACCGCGCGCGCACGATCGCCGACCGGCGGCGCGACCTGGCGCTGCTGGCCTCGACGGGCACCGCGCTGGTCGCGGCGGGGGCGGCGGGCGCCGAGACGATCCGTGGGTATCTCTTCTACCGGCCGCTCCCGGCCCGGGTGGTGATCGGCCCGGGGGTCGCCGAGTCGGCCGAGACGATGGCCGACCTCGTCGATGGCGTGGCGGCCACGCTCCCCGGGCGGCCGGCCGTCATCCGGGCCTCGGCGGCCGCCTCCTCGGTGCTGCTGCGCGCCTTCGCCCGCGGGTTCCGCGTCGACCACCTCGGCAACCTGATGGTGGCCGGTCCCTACACGCCGCCGCCGGCGCAGCTCTACGCGCTCTTCCCGGAGAGCCTATGACCCGCTTCGCCGTGGCCCGCACCCGATGGCCGTCGGCCGGCGTGGTATGGTTTTCGCCGAGTCGCGGGGAGGCGTCCCGCCCGTTGGGTCCCGAATAAATGGACGTACGTTGCGATCGCTGCCAGACCGAATATGAGCTCGACGACGCGAGCGTGGCGGGCGGTGGCGCGTCGGTGCAGTGCACGACCTGCGGCCACACCTTCGTGGTCACGCCGCCGCGCGCCCCCGGGACGCCGCCGGCGATGGCCGCGGGGACGCCCGGCCCCTCGGCCACGCCCACCCCCTCCTGGATGCTCACCACCGAGGAGGGGAAGACCCACCGGTTCCGCGACTCGCAGACGCTGCAGAAGTGGGTGGTCGAGCGGCGGGTGACGCGCGCCGATCGCGTCTGTCCGCCCGGCGGCACCTGGCGGCGCCTGGGCGACATCGACGAGCTGCGCCCCTTCTTCGACGTGGTGGCGCAGGCGGATCGGGCGGCGGCCGCGGCGCGCGGGCGCCCGACCCGGCCCGAGACGCCGCGGGCGTCGTCGCCCCAGGCGCGCCCGTACGCCTCGCCCGACATCGACGACGACGACGTCCTCTCGGGGAGCAAGACCCGGCGGCCCGAGGTGAGCGCCTCGTTCTCGAGCATCTC
>DASZVW010000901.1:0-2288 GCA_035546895.1 Polyangia bacterium | reverse complement strand
GGCGGCGCGCGAGGCGTGCGAGACGGCGTCCCGGCCGAGCGGCGGCGTGACCGCGCTCCGCGGCGCGTGCCTCGATCGGCGGCGTGCCGAGCTGGCGGCGACCACCGAGGTGCTGGCGCACGCCGACGCCAAGGTGGTGCGGCGGGCGCTGGCGGCCGTCGCCTCGCTCGACAGCGTCGAGTCCTGCGCCGACGTCGCCGCCCTGCGCGCCATCCCGCTCCCCCCCGCCGATCCCGCGCTACGGGGCCGCGTGGAACAGCTGACCGGGCGGCTGCTGGCCCTCCGCGCGGCGGCGGCGGCCGGCCACGACTGGCCGTCGCTCGAGCCGGCGGCCGCGCTGGTCGAGGACGTCCGCGCCGCGGGCCACGAGCCGCTGCTGGTGGAGGCGCTGCTCGTCGAGGCCCGCATCCGCTCGCCGTTCGATCCCGAGGGGGCGGTCCCGCTCTACGAGGAGGCCTACCGGCGCGCGGGGGCGCTCCACCTCGACGACGCCGCCGCCGAGGCCGCCATCCAGATGACCGCCATCGCGGGGACGTTCCAGCACCATTTCGCCGAGGGCGAGCGGTGGGCGGGCCTCGCCGAGGCGGCGCTCGGCCACGCCGGCGGGCACGACCGGCTGCGCGGCTGGTTCGAGAACGTCCGCGGCGCGCTGGCGGCGGGGCAAGGCCAGTGGCGGCGCGCGCAGGCCGACTTCGCCGCCTCGGCCTCGATCCGCGAGCAGGCGCTGGGGCCGGCGCACCCCGACCTGGCGGCCTCGCTGGTGAGCCTCTCCCGGGCCGCGCTCATGCTGGGGGACGCCGAGCAGGCGCTGGACGCCGCCGCCCGCGCCTTCAAGCTGGCGAGCGCGATCTTCCCGGCCGACGCCTACGAGGTGAACGCGGCGCTGCTCGCCCGCGCCCACGCGCTCGTCGCGCTCGCTCGGACCGCCGAGGCGCGGGCCGACGTGACCGCCGTCGAGGCGGCGTTCGAGAAGACGCTCGGGCGCGACCACCCGTTCCTGGCCGACCCGATGACCGTGCTCGGCGAGGTGGCGCTCGCCGAGGGGCGCCCCGACGACGCCCGCGGCGTGCTCGAGCGCGCCTGGGAGATCCGCTCCACGCACGTGACCGACGCCGGCGCGCGCGAGGAGACCGCGTTCGCGCTCGCCCGCGCCGTGTGGGGCTCGGCCGAGGCCGATCGGCCGCACGCGCTGGAGCTGGCCGGCGAGGCCCGCGACGGCTACGCCGCGATCCCGGATCTGGCGCCCCGGCTGGCCGTCGTCCGCAAGTGGATCGACGAACGGGCCGACGCCCGCCCCGCCCGCAAGGCGGTGGCCGCGCGGCGCTGACGGCTCGCCCGGCGCGGCGCTCAGGCCTTCGGCGGGGCCAGCTCCTCGTCGACGATCCGCTTGACCGTCGCCGGCTCGAGCTTCCCCTTGTTGGCCTTCATGATCTCGCCCACCACCCGGCCCGCCTGCTTGGGATCGGAGGCGCCGAGCCGCACGACCGCCTCGCGCACGATGGCGCGCGTCTCGTCGTCGGAGGCCGCCTTGGGGAGGAACTGCGCGCAGAACCCGATCTCGAAGTCGATCTGCGCGATGGCGTCGGCGCCGCGCGCGCCGATGGCGGCGTACTCCTCGCGCGACTTGCGGAGCTGCTTCTGATAGGCCGCGATCACCTCCAGCCAGAGCGCGTCGTCGAGCGGTCCCTTGAACCCGGCCGCGGTGCGGCGCTCGGTGTGCTTGGTCTTGATCATCCGGATGCAGTCGGCGGTGCGGCTATCCTTGGCGCGCATCGCCTCCTTGAGCAGGTCGTTCAGCTGGACGTCGATCGGCATGACGCTGGAACCTAGGCCGAAATCGATAGCCCCGCAACCGCACAGCCTGTGAACGAGAGGCACGGTTTGCGCCCCGCCGAAGGTCGAGGTGCTATATTCTCGGGGACCTGGCGCCGCTTACGGTGGGCGCGCCGCTTGCTTACCTGGAGGGTGGTCATGCGTGTGAAAAGCTCACTCTCCGCGCTCGCTGGAATGGTCGGCTTGGCCCTGCTGGGCGCTGGAACGGCCCACGCCCAGGCCGAGCAGGCCCCGCCCCCCGCCCCGGAAGAAGCCGCGCCGATCCCCGCCCAGATGCCGGCGCCCGCGGCCGCGCCCGACCAGGGGGCCCCGCCGCAGCCGGACTACCCGATCCCACCGGGCGTGCAGCAGGCGGCCATCCCGGTTCAGGGGGGCGGCTACTGCTTCGGCGGGCCGCACCCGGCGCCGGGCGGCGGCTGGGAGGCCTCGCCGAACCCGCACGTCCACAACTACGC
>DASZVW010000900.1:0-8187 GCA_035546895.1 Polyangia bacterium | reverse complement strand
AGCCCGCGGAGGCGCGGGCGCCGGCGCGCGGGCGCGGGCGGCGGGCGGCGGCCGCCCAGCCGGCCCCGGTGCCGGCGACCGAGCAACCGCAGACGGACGTCGTCGAGATCCTGCGCGGCGACCGGTTCGAGCAGCGCAACTTCAGCAAGGGAGATGGCCGCTAGTGAAGACGAGCTCCGTGCTTAGAGCCGCGTCGTTGTCGTGGCTGGTCCTGGCGGTCGGCGCGGGCGCCGCGCGCGGCGCCGAGTCGGGGTTGAGCGCCGTCCCCGCCATCCGCATCGAGCGCGAGGTCGGCGCGGTCCGGAACCTGGCGCTGGAGACGGGGCAGAACCGCCTCCTGCTCCTCAGCGAGCCGATCGGCCGGGTGTCGGTCGCCGATCCGCGGGTGGCGGATCTGAAGGTCATCACCCCCATGCAGCTCCTGCTCACCTCGCGCGGCGTGGGGACCACCGATCTCACGCTCTGGAACAAGCGGGACGAGCCGCTGGTCCTGGCGCTGCAGGTCACGCGCAACCTCGATCGGCTGAAGAGCCAGCTCGCCGAGCTGTTCCCCAACGAGAAGATCACCGTCTCCGCGGCCGGCGATCTGGTGGTGCTATCGGGCGAGGTCTCGGACGTGCGCGTCCCCGAGCGCGCCGCCGAGGTGGCCCAGCTCCACGCCGAGAAGGTGGCCAACCTGATCAAGGTCGTCGGCAACCAGCAGGTGCAGCTGGAGGTGAAGTTCGCCGAGGTCTCGCGCTCCGGGCTGCGCAACCTGGGGATCAACTTCTTCCACCAGGACGCGGGCGGCCGATTCCTGGGCGGCCTCACCAACCCCGGGCAGGCGATCGACGGGTTCACCGCGGTCCCCGGGACGGTGGCCGGCGGGGCGCAGCCGCCGATCGCGGGGCCGCCCGGCGCCGGCTTCTCGCTCTTCTTCTCGGGGCTCCCCAGCTTCCCGTTCAGCGCCGTCCTGAACGTGCTCGAGCAGAGCGGCCTGGCCAAGATGCTGGCCGAGCCGACGCTGGTGGCGCTCTCCGGGCAGGAGGCGAAGTTCCTGGTGGGCGGCGAGTTCCCGGTCCCGATGTCGAGCAGCCTGGGCGCCATCTCCGTGCTCTGGAAGAAGTTCGGCATCATCCTGAACTTCACCCCCACGGTGATCGCCGACGGGGCGCTGCACCTCAAGCTCTCCGCCGAGGTGAGCGACGTCGATCCCACCCGCTCGGTCACCATCGGCGGCATCTCCATCCCCGGCCTCACTTCGCGCCAGAGCGAGACCACCGTGCGCCTCGCCGACGGCCAGAGCTTCGCCATCGCCGGCCTGCTCTCGGACAAGATCCAGTCGACGGTCAGCAAGATCCCGCTGCTGGGCGACATCCCGGTCCTGGGGGCGCTGTTCCGCTCGGTGAGCTACCAGCGCAACGAGACCGAGCTCCTGGTGGTGGTGACGGCGCACCTGGCCAAGCCGGTGGCGCCCCACGACGCCCCCCACCTGCCGACCGACAACGAGCTCAACGATCCGAACGACGTCCAGCTTTTCCTGTTCGGGAGCTACGGCGGCGGGCACCCCGACGACAGCAGCGCTACAATGCGAGAGGCGGCCCGGGAGGGGGGGGTGCCGTTCCGGACGGCGCTCAAGGACCGTGGACCCTCCGGAGAGATCGGGTTCATCCGTTGAAACCCGCAGGCTGAGAGACGAAGCACGATGTCGAGACCTACCGTCATGTTGCTCGGGATGGACGACGCGCAGCAGGCCGATCTGCGCCTGGCGCTCAAGGACGTGGCCAACGTCGTCCGCTCCAAGACGCCGGCCGAGCAGATCGCCGACGAGTACCGCAGCGTGAACCCGGGCGCCGCCATCGTCGCGGTCCGCTCCGACACGCCGGCGCGCTTCGGCCTGATCCACAACATCGCCGCCGCCGGCGGGATCGTGATCGTCATCTCCGAGAACAAGGACCCGGAGCTGATCCTGCGCTCGATGCGCGCGGGCGCGCGCGAGTTCGTGCTGGAGAGCGACCACGAGGAGCTGCGGCTGGCGGTCCGCACGCACGCCAAGGTCACCTTCGGCACCGGCGAGATCGGCCAGGTGGTGACCATCTTCGGCGCCAAGGGGGGCGTGGGCGCCACCGCCATCGCCACCAACCTGGCGGGGGCCATGCAGCGCCGCTCGCTGCGCGTCTGCCTGGTGGACCTCGATCTCTACCTCGGCGACGTGCTCGCCTTCCTGGACATCCCGGGGAGCTACTCGATCACCGACGTGCTGGCCAACATGAGCCGGCTCGATCGCGAGCTCCTGGCCACCTCGGTCACCAAGCACCGCTCGGGGGTGAGCGTGCTGGCCCAGAGCAGCAAGGTCGAGGAGGCCGAGCAGATCAAGGGGCCCGACGTGACGGCGCTGCTCGAGTTCCTGCGCCGCAACTACGACTTCGTGATCGTCGACGGCGTGCGCGGGTTCGACGAGATCTCGCTGGCGGCGCTCGACGGCAGCCAGCACGTCTTCATGACCCTGACCCAGGACGTGCCGGCGGTGCGCAACGGCCAGCGCTGCCTCGAGCTGTTCGGCCGCCTGCAGTACGACCAGGGGCGGATCAAGCTGCTCCTCAACCGCTACGCCAAGGCCTCCAAGATCACCGTCGAGGTGGTGGGGGAGACGCTGGGGCAGCCGCTCACCCACACGATCAGCAACGACTTCCTCCTGCTGATCGACGCCATCAACCGCGGCGTCCTCCTGACCGAGGTGGCGCCGCGCGCGCGGATCACCCAGGACATCGAGGGGCTGATCCCGCACCTCTTGCCGGAGAAGGCGCCGCGCCTGCGCCGCCAGAGCCTGCTGGGGACGTTGTTCGGAAAGAAGGTCGCCGATGGGACTACGTGATCGCCTGATGAAGAACGAGCCGGGGACCGGCTCTTTTTCGGCCACCATCCCCCGCACGCCGCGGCCGGCGGCGCCCGGACGGCAGAGCGCCGCCGCCGCGCCCGACGCCTACCACGAGCTCAAACACGAGCTGCACCAGAAGCTGATCGAGAAGCTCGATCTGCAGACCATCGAGCGGCTGCCGCGCGAGCAGCTCCGCGACGAGCTCCGCAACATCCTCAACCAGCTGCTGGCGGCCAGCGACTTGCCGCTCAACCGGGTCGAGCGCGAGCAGATGGTCGAGGAGCTGCTCGACGAGGTGACCGGGCTCGGGCCGCTGGAGCCGCTGCTGGCCGACACCACCATCTCGGACATCATGGTCAACGGCTTCAACACCGTCTACGTCGAGCGGTTCGGCAAGCTGGAGCTGACGCCGGTCCGCTTCCGCGACAACGCCCACCTGCAGCAGATCATCGTGCGCATCGTCTCCCGGGTCGGGCGCCGCATCGACGAGTCGTCGCCGATGGCCGACGCCCGCCTCCCCGACGGCGCCCGCGTCAACGCCATCATCCCGCCGCTGGCCATCGACGGCCCGGTGCTCTCGATCCGGCGCTTCGGCGGCTCGCCGCTGCGGATCAAGGACATCGTGGCCATCAACAGCGCGACGCCGGAGATGCTGGCTTTTCTCGCGGCCTGCGTGAAGGCCAAGCTCAACTGCCTCATCTCCGGCGGCACCGGCACCGGCAAGACGACCATGTTGAACGCGCTGTCGTCGTTCATCCCCGAGGGGGAGCGGGTGGTCACCATCGAGGACGCCGCCGAGCTGCAGCTGCAGCAGCGCCACGTCGTCCGCCTGGAGACGCGCCCGCCCAACATCGAGGGGCGCGGCGAGGTGCTGGCGCGCGACCTGGTCAAGAACGCCCTCCGTATGCGCCCCGACCGCATCGTCATCGGCGAGTGCCGCGGCGGCGAGGTGCTCGACATGCTGCAGGCCATGAACACCGGCCACGAGGGGTCGATGACCACCGTCCACGCCAACACGCCGCGCGACGCCCTCTCGCGCGTCGAGGCGATGGTCGGCATGGGCGGCATCAACATGTCGGAGGCGCTGGTCCGGCAGACGATCGCCCGCTCGCTCAACGTCATCATCCAGCTGACCCGCGGCACCGACGGCAAGCGCCGGATGTCCAGCATCTCGGAGGTCACCGACATCCAGGCCGGTGTCATCACCATGCAGGAGATCTTCAAGTTCGAGCAGACCGGGACCGACCAGACCGGGAAGATCATGGGGACCTTCCGCTTCACGGGGATCCGGCCGCGCGCGCTCGACCGCATCGAGCGCTACGGGATCGATCCGGCGGAGATCATCAAGCCTTACCTCTAGGAGCCGCGGGACATGCAGATCATCCTCATCGGCATCCTGGCGTTCACGGTGGTGGTGGTGATGGAGGCGCTCGTCTACACGCTCCGGTTCGTGGGCGATAAGCGCCAGGACGAGCTCAAGCGCCGGCTGTCGTCGCTGGGCTCGACCGACGCCAAGGCGATCACCGGCCTCCTGCGCAAGGGGAAGCTCTCCGCTATCCCGGCGATCGACGCCCTCCTGCGCTCGATCAAGCTGACCTCCCGGATCGAGAACATGCTCGAGCAGACCGAGCTCGAGATGACGGTGGCGCGCCTGTTCGCCTACTGCGGCGCCGGCGCCTTCATCGGCCTCATCCTCGGCCTGCTGAGCGACGGCGGGATGCTCTCGGTCATCCTGGTCCTGCTGTTCGCGGCGCTCCCCTTCCTGTTCGTGCTGTTCATGCGCTCGCGGCGGAGCCGCAAGCTCTCCGAGCAGCTCCCGGAGGCGCTGGAGATGATGGCCCGCTCGCTGCGCGCCGGGCACGCGCTGTCGAGCGCCTTCAAGATGGTGGCCACCGAGATGCCGACGCCGGTCTCGATGGAGTTCGGGCGCGCCTTCGAGGCGCAGGAGCTGGGGCTGCCGTTCGAGCGCGCGGTGGCCGACATGACCCGCCGCGCCCCCGGCAACCAGGACCTGAAGATCTTCGCGCTCTCGGTCATCGTGCAGAAGGAGACCGGCGGCAACCTGGTCGAGATCATCGAGAAGATCGCCGACACCGTCCGGGCCCGCTACAAGTTCCAGGGGAAGCTGGCCGGGCTGACCGCCGAGGGGCGCATGTCGAGCTACATCGTCGGCGCGCTCCCCTTCGTGACCCTGATCTTCCTCCTGTTCGCCAACCGCCCGTACGTGCTGCCGCTGTTCACCACCGACGCCGGGCACGGGATGTTGATCGGCGCCGCCTTCATGTGGGGGCTCGGGTTCCTCTGGATGAAGAGCATGACCAAGGTGAAGATCTGATGGGCGACCTCTTCGCCGGGGTCAGCCTGCCGCTGCTGGGCGCCGCGCTCGCCGGGCTGGCCTGCGTGGTGGGGATCGCCGTCGCCGCCCGCAACATGCTGGGCGGCCAGCGCGACGAGGTGATCGAGCGGCTGGAGCGGGCCACCCACGGGATGGACCTCCCGCCGCTGGAGCAGAAGGCCTCCGAGCGGACGCTCGACCGGATCGCCAGCATCCTCCGGCCGTTCGCCCGGCTGGCCAAGCCGACGCAGGGGGACGAGCTCTCGCGCATCCAGACCTCGCTCATGCAGGCCGGCTTCCGCGGCGACAACGCGGTGGAGATCTTCCTGGGCGTGAAGCTGCTGCTGACCCCCATCGCCATCCTGGCGCTCTGGGCGATCAACGGCCGGATGGAGAAGCCGCTCGAGTTCCCCATGAACTTCTGCGTGGCGATGATCGCCTGCGCCATCGCCTTCTTCCTGCCGAACATGTACGTCAGCAACAAGATCGCGAACCGCAAGGTGGCGCTCGAGGATCCGCTGCCCGACGCCATCGACCTGCTGGTCACCTGCGTGGAGGCGGGCCTGTCGCTCGACGCCGCCATGGCCCGCGTGTCGCAGGAGATGGAGCTGGTGGCGCCGATCCTCGCGCAGGAGCTCAAGCACACGATGCTGGAGATCCAGGCCGGCGTGAAGCGCTCCGACGCCTTCCACCGCCTCTCGACCCGGACCGGCGTCGAGGACCTGAAGTCGCTGTCGGCGATGATCATCCAGACCGAGATGTTCGGCACCAGCGTGTCGCGCGCGCTCCGCGTCCACTCCGAGGGGATGCGGACCAAGCGCATGCAGCGCGCCGAGGAGAAGGCGGCGATGATCTCGGTCAAGATGACGGTGCCGCTCATCTTCTTCATCCTCCCGTCGCTGTTCATCGTGGTCATGGGGCCGGCGGCGCTGATGATCATGGCGCAGAAATGAAGCGGCCCGCGCCTCGCCCGCTGCTCGTCACGCTGGCCTTGGCGCTGGCCGCGGCGGGCGGCTGCGCCACCTCAGGCGCCGGCAAGGCGGCGACCCAGGAGGCCGTCGCCCGGATGGAGATGGCGCGCCAGCTGGTGGCGCGCGGCGACTGGACGGCGGCCTTCCCGCTCCTGAGCGACATCCACCGGCAGCGGCCCGAGGACGCCGAGGTGCTCACGTTGCGCGGCATCTGCTACCGCGAGCGCGGGCTCTACACCGACGCGGAGGCCGACCTGCGCGAGGCGCTGAAGCTGGCGCCCGAGCTGGCCGAGGCGCACGCGGCGCTGGGGATCCTGTTCGACGTCCAGATGCGCCCGGGGGCCGAGGCGGAGCACCGCCAGGCGGTCAAGCTGGCGCCCAACAACCCCGCCTACCTCAACAACCTGGGGTTCTCCCTCTTCCTGCGCGAGCACTTCAAGGACGCCATCGCCGAGTACGAGAAGGCGGCGCGGCTGGCTCCGCTGTCGCACCGGGTGCGGACCAACATGGGCTTCGCCTACGCGGCGCTCGGCGACCTCCCCAGCGCGGCGCGCGAGTTCCGGATGGGCGGCAGCGAGGCCGACGCCTCCAACAACCTGGGCTTCGCCTACGAGCGGCGCGGCGACATGGCCAACGCCTACCAGCTCTACTTGCAGTCGGTGCGCCTCGACCCCAAGGGGGTCCGCGCGCGCACCAACCTGGCGCACGCGGCGCTGGTGCTGGGGCGGACGCTCCCGCCCGACGTGGCCGCCGCCCCCGTCTCCGAGCCCGATCTCAAGAAGCAGCCGGTGGCCAACCCCTGAACGAGGATGACGACCCCATGACCACGATCGACAAGCCGGGAGCGAGACCGAGGTGGCGGGCCGTGCTGGCGCTGGCCGGCCTCGCGCTGGCCGCGGGCGCCTGCAACCGCGCGCACCTGAGCTCGTACTACGGCCAGTCGTACGCCGCCTGGTTCGGCGCCCAGCACGTCCAGGCGGATCCGGCGCCGTCCGAGGCGACCGCGCGCGCGCTCGGCAGCCTCGACGCCCAGGAGGCCGCGGCCGTGTCCAAGAACTACCGCCACACGGTGGGGAGCGACCAGGCCCAGGGCCAGATGGTCATGATCGGCCAGGCCCGCGGCGGCGCCGAGGGCTACACGCCGGCGTCGTCGTCGGTCCCGGGAGGCCAGTAGGCGAGGCGTCGGCGAAGGAGGACGGAATGCGCTCCAAGCTTGCCTGGATCCATCGGCGGCGCGCGCGCGGCGTCGCGGCCATCGAGCTGGCGCTGGTCCTGCCTTTCCTGGCCATCCTCGTGCTGGCTCTCGTCGACTACGGGTACTACTTCTACATCGGGATCAACGCCACCGAGGCGGCCCGCGCCGCCGCCGCCCAGGCGACCACCACCGCGGAAACGATGAACGGCGGCGCCGGGCCCACGAGCTGCACCGACCCGAACATCGGCCTGGTGACCTCGGGGTCGCCCGCGCCGAGCCCGCTGCCGGCCCCGGCGCAGGCGGGCGTGGACTACATGACCAACCAGGTGAGCAGCGCGATCGGGAACGACACGCTGGTGCTCGTGCAGTGCGCGACGACCTCCGCGTCGCCGGCCAAGACGGTGTTCTCGATCCAGGTCCAGGTCACCTTCCCGCCCCCTTCGGGCGCCGTGCACTTCGGCCTCCCCAAGTCGGGGAACAACCTGGTCTACAAGACGAGCCTGCTCTGGCGTTGGTACTGAGGCGCGGCTACTGGGACATCTGCCAGGAGCTCGAGCCGCCGGCGCCGGCACCGATCGTCCAGGCGGAATTGTTGCCGATCCAGACGGAGCTACCGACGACGGAGGTCATGGTCAGGGGCCCGTTTTGCTGCACGTTCACGCACCCGTTCGGCGCGTAGAACGCGCCACCGACCGTCATGGTCTGGCTGGACGGACCGCCGAGGAAAATGGCGCCCGGGAAGCAGCCGCCGCTCGCCGTGCTGTAGGCGACGATTCCATTCGGTGACTTCGAGTTCGGGGTGATGGAGCTCGCCGTCGAGGCGTTCAGG
>DASZVW010000899.1:0-11982 GCA_035546895.1 Polyangia bacterium | reverse complement strand
CAGCAGCAGCGGCGCCACGAACACCCCCGCGTGGAGGTTCGCCCACACCACCACCCCGCCCAGGAACGCCGCGGCCGCCCGCGCCGCCGCCGGCCCGCGCCGCCCGCGCATCGCCTCCACGACCGCCAGGGTGGCCACCGCGCCGCAGAGCGAGAAGAGGTGCGGCCGCTCGACGAAGCGATCGCGCCCCACGAAGGCGGCGCCCGCCAGCGCCAGCGCGCTCAGCGCCGGGCCCGCGCCCAGCCGCCGGCAGAGCCGGTGGGCGCCGGCGAAGGCGGCCAGCAGGACCGCGGTCTTGGCGACGACCAGCGCCGGGAACCCGCCGCGCGCGTAGAGCGCCGCCGCCCCCACCTCGAACAGCCAGGAGGTGTCGAGGTTCGGGTAGTCGGGATAGGTGAAGGAGAAGAAGTTGCGGTCGAGCAGCCGGTGCCGCAGCAGGATCTCGCGCCCGGTCTGGAGGTGAAAGAAGAGGTCGGACTCCGCCATCGGGCGGAGCGACAGCGCGGCGACGAAGACCAGCAGGGCCGCGAGCGGCAGGAGGCGCGCGGCGGAGCGCACGCCCGCAGTCTACCGCGCGGCGAGCAGGTACCGCTGTCCGGCGCGCACGATCGCCAGCGCCGGCTTGAGCCCGCGCGCCACCGCCCGCGCCAGCGCCGCGCGGCTGGCGGCGGTCTGCCCTCCGGGGACGCCGAGCAGATCGTCGCGCGCGACGCCGAGCGCCGCCAGCGGCCCCGGCGCCAGCACCAGAAACCGCTCGTTGCTCTGGCCGAGCGCCTGCATCTCGTCGATCGACAGCTCGGGGTAGAGCATCCCCAGCACGGCCAGCCGCCGGGTCACGCTCTTGGCCGCCTCGAGCGGGACCTCGGCGATCTCCGGGCCGCGCTCCTTCGCGCGCAGGCGGGGCGCGAAGGCGGCCACCGCCTTCTCCAGCGCCGCGTCGATCGCCTCCATCACGGCGTGCTTGTCGCCGTCAGGGCCGACCTCGGGCTCGTTGGGGGCGCCGCTCACCACCGTCTCCACGGTCCCGATCACCTCGCGGCTGCCGAGCGCGCGGACGTCGATCGTCGCGTGGTAGTCGACGACCAGCCGCTTGCCGACGATGAACCCGGGGATCGCCGAGACGCCGTTCACCAGCCGTCCGCCCATCCCGACGTTGAGCGAGAAGGTCAGCGCGTGGCCCGCGTCCTCCCCCAGCGACTTGAGCGCGGCGGTCACCGCGGCGTCGTCCTCGCCGTCGATCAGCTCCTCGGCAATGACGGCGTGGCCGCCGGTGGCGGCGATCAGGCTGTCGCTGGTCCGCCGCTGGATCCGGCGGAGATCGGTGTCGCCGCCCCACCCGATCGACACCGGCAGGCCGACCACCGTCACCACGCTCGGCGCCAGCGCTTCGGCCGCCGGCCGCACCACCACCGTGGAGGCGCAGCCGGCGCTGGCGGCGACCGCCAGCCACACCGCGAGACGACGAGGTTGCATCCAAGACCACATCGGCGCTCCCTCCCTCCGGCTGAACCCCGACCAGTGCCGGCGCCGCCGGCGGGCGCTAGAACACCACCGCGAGGGCGCCGAACGCCTCGAACGAATCGCCCACCGACACCGTCTGGCCGTTCATGGTGACCTCGGGGGTGTAGAGGCCGAACGCCCGCCGGACCGCCACCCGCAACCGCAGCTCGCTCCCCTGCCCGGCCCGGGCCAGCGGGAGCTCGACCCGCGCGCCGGTGTGGACGACGAACCGGGTGCCGGAGGCCATGGTGGTCCCGTCCCGCTCGAACCCCAGCCCGAGCTCGACCGCCAGCGCCCGCAGGACCCGCAGGCGGTAGCGTGTGTCGTCCCGCCGGTAGCGGGCCGCGGGCCGCAGGACGCCGAAGGCGTCGAGCGCCAGCCTGTCGACGGGCTCGTCCGTGTTCGGGAACCGGCCCGAGGCCGAGGTGGAGGTGGCGCTCAGATCGACGCCGGCGAGCCCGTCGCCGAACCCGCCCTCGGCGACGAAGGCCGGGATGACGTGCGCGCCGCCGCCGAAGCCGGTCGCGTCGCGCGTCAGGCCCATGCCGACCGCCAGCGACAGCCGCGGCCGCGGCGGGGGCGGCGCGACGTCCGGCACCGCCTCGATCGTCGGGGGCTCGGGAGATACGGGCGCCGGCTGAGGCGGCGGGGCGACGACCTCGGGAGCCGGCGGCGCCGGGACCGGCGGAGGCGGCGCGACCTCGGGTGGCGCCTGAGGCGCCTGCGGGATCACCTCCGGCGGCGGCGGGGGCGGCGACAGGGCCGGCTGGGCGCGGGCGGCGGATGACAGGGCCAGCACCGAGGCGGCGACCAGCGCCGGAGGCAGCGCCCGGCGGAGGTTTCTGGAACCCGAGCCCATCGGCCCGACTTCTAACACGCAGGCCGCCCTTCGATATATGCTTCGCGCCTCACCTCAGGAACAGGAACAAGGAAGGAGCTCTCGATGTCCGAAACCCTGACGCCCGAAAGCCAGCCCGTACCGGAGAAGGGCGTGGCGGACATCCTGGTCGAGGCCTTCCACCTCTACCGCCAGCACGCCAAGCCGCTGCTGCTCATCTGCGCGCTGCTGTTCGTCCCGGCGGCGATCGTCAACTCGCTGGCGCTGTCGGCGATCCTGGGACCCGCGCAGGCGATCGCCCGGGCCGGCGATCCGGCGGTGCTCGGCAGCCTGAACGCCTATCTCCTGCAGGTGGTGGGGACGCTGGTCACGACGTTCTTCCTCTACGGGATCATCGTGCCGCTGACCAACGGCGCCCTGACCATCGCCGCCGGCGACCGCATCCTGGGCGGGCGGGCCGAGTGGCGCGAGGTCTGGATGCTGCTGTTCCGCCGCCTCGGCAAGCTGCTGTCGGCGGTCGTCCCCGCCGCCATCGTGGTCACCATCGGCTGCGTCTTCTTCATCGTCCCCGGCCTCGTGCTGGCGGTCCTCTTCACCTTCGTCTCGCCGGTGGTCCTGATCGAGGGGCTGGGCGGGCGCGCGGCGCTCGAGCGGAGCACCACCCTGGTGCGCTCCGACTGGCTGCGGGTGGCGCTGCTGCTGGTGGCGTTCGCCATCGTGCGCTGGGTGGCACAGCTCGTCGCCAGCCTCCTGGTGGCCCCCACCCACATCTTCGTCGGCTCGCTGATCGGCGACCTCTGCACCATGGTGCTGCTGCCGATCCCGGTGCTGGCGACCGTGCTCCTCTACTTCGACGTCCGCCGCAAGCGCGACAACTTCACCAACGACAACCTGCGCGCCGACCTCGAGGCGCTCAAGGGCGCGTGAGCCGGCCCCGAGCTAGTTGAGGCAGAGCCCGCTGCTGGGATCGCAGCCGACCAGCAGCGGCACGCCGAGGACGTAGCTCGACCGCACGTCCATGCCGCGCACGCTGGCCGCCACGCCCGACGGCGCGGTCAGCGTGTACGTGCAGACGCCGCTGCCGGGCGCGCAGGCGGGGAGCGGCACCGCCGCCACGTCGAACCCGCCGCCGACCGACTGGAAGTAGTCGTCGCCGATGGCCGCGCCGTCGAGCTCGACCTCGGTGCCGGTCTGCCGCACGATCCCCAGCAGGAGGTCGAAGCCGCTCGGCACCGCGACCGGCAGCTTCTTGAACAGGGTGGTGCCGCCGACGGCGGAGGCCAGCGACAGGCTCGGCTCGCAGTCCAGCCCCTGCGTCACCAGGATTGGCTTGTCGGCGGCGACCACGAAGCTCCCCGCCTCCACCAGCGACGTCGCGCCCCCCGCGTCGAGCGTGAAGCTCACCGGCGCGACCGTCGGCCCCGACGCCGTCACGCTGGTGCCGTCCTGCGCGGCCACCACCCGCCAGATCGAGCCGCCGTCGGCGCCGAAGAACGACGTGCAGCCGATGCTCGCCTGGGGCGTGAGCGCCGCCGCCACGTAGGTGCCGCTCCAGCCGGCGACGGGCGGCATCTCCTCGTGCGCCATGTCGGCCGAGTTGATCCCCACCACCTGCGATCCGTAGCTGGTGGAGATGTTCCCCGAGAAGACGGCGACCGGCGCCGAGGCGCTCACCAGGGCGCCCGTCAGGTCCTCGCCCTCGGCCCCGGTGTAGATCTGGAAGACGTCGCCGTCGCCGAGCGTGAAGCCGAACGGCTGCCCGGGGGCGAGATCCGGCGTGGCGCCGGCCGGGTCGTGGGTCACCGGGCCCACCGGCGTGAACGTCACCGCGGTGGCGGGCGCGGTCCCCACCACGATCACCCGCGCGGCGCCGCCGCGGCTCCCCACCGTGTCCGCCACGTCGGGGGAGGTCTGCTGCGGGTAGGTGACCGCGCGGTAGCTGTAGCCGAGCGCCTGCTGGGGGAGCAGCATCGTTCCGCCGGTGCTGGTGGCGGGGAGGAGCACGTCGTCGCTCTCGATCTCGGCGACCGTGACCGGCCGATCGCTGACGATCCGGAGCGCCCCCGCCGGGGTGACGCCGGCGCTCGTCCCCTCGAGCGCGGAGACCGACAGCCGGACCGAGGCGCCGCCGGCGGCGAGCTGCGCGCTGGCGATCGCCGTCCAGGCCGGCGCCGCCCCGCCGGGCTGGAGCGCTTCGATCTCGACGTCGGCGGGATCGGGCCCCTGCCCGGTCACCAGGAAGGTGGTGGCGGCCGCCTCGTCGGCCGTCACGTTGTCGGCCTGCAACGTGTAGAAGACGCAGCCGACGTCGGTGTTGCCGGCGGCCTCCGCCGTCGCGCAGGCGGACGAGGTGCAGCGGCCGAGGCTGCAGAGCTGGCCGCGCGCCGAGCAGGCGGCCGTGCAGCCGGTGGCGGCGGCGTCGGACGCCGCGTCCCGGTGCGCGCCGTCCAGCGAGACGGTGGAGCTCGCGCAGCCGAGCCCCACCGACGCCCAGGCCGCCAGCGCCAGCGCGCACGCCGGCCCCGCCCACTTGATGTAAGGCGAACGATCACCCCGTCGTTGCGCAACAGCGACACGCCGCCGGTTGCGGTGCTGTTGCGCCACCATCGCTGCGTCGGTTTCGCTCATCTCGCCGCGCGCCCGCAGGCCGAGCACGTCGGCGGACATCTTACCTGCACCGCCAAGATCGTATTCACGAGCTGCGTTTCTCGTCGGAAATTTCACACCGGAATTCACCTCCGACCGGATGACGAACCTTGCCAAGCGCGGTGCGCTAGGGCTACGATTTTGCGGCGTTGGTACGTGCGGCGGTCGTGATCGCTCTGGCCTGCGGGCTCGCCAACGGGACCTCGGCGTTGGCCGCGCCCCCGGTGGCCGGCTCTAAGCCCACCGACAATCCGTTCGAGGATCGCGCCGGCGATCGCGACGCCGACCACGGCGACGACCACCCGGCCGAGCGCCCGAGCGACCACGGCGGCGACCGCGGCGACAAGGATCGGGGCACCAGCGCCGCGCCCGCCGAGACGGCGCCCGCGACCGGCCCGACGCCGGCCGATGAGAGCGAGAACGAGGGCGACAGCGAGGCCGGCGACGAGGAGGAGTCGGCCGAGTCGGCGCTGCACGGGCTCGCCTGCCTGGAGGGCGACGCCACCGGCGGCCGGCGCAAGGGGGTGCAGCGGCGCGACTTCTTGAAGAAGCACCGCTTCGAGCTCTCGGGCCTGGGCGGCTTCTACGCGGCCGACGCGCTCTCCTCGACCTACAGCTACGGCGGCGCGCTCGCCTTCTATCCCTCGGAGGACTTCGGGCTCGAGCTGCTGGTCACCCGGACGCCGATGCAGTTCCGGCTCGAGGAGCCGTTCACCGCCTTCGACCAGCAGACCCACTTCTCCCCCAGCGTCGCCTGGCAAGGGGTCTTCTCGCTGCTCTGGTCCCCCATCCACGCCAAGTTCAAGTTCACCGAGAACACCATCATCCACGGCGATCTCTTCGCCGTCGCGGGCGCCGGCCGCACCGCCGACCCGACGGTGCTGGGGCTGACCTGGGAGGCGGGCGCCGGCGCCAAGCTCTACTTCAACAAGTACTTCGCCTTCCGGCTCGACCTGCGCGACTTCCTGGTGCCGCAGGAGGTGCTCGGGCGCGGGCGCATCACCAACAACGTCACCGTCCTGGCGGGGTTGAGCCTGTGGCTCGGGTAGCGCTCTCTATCGTCGCCGCCGCCACGCTGGCGGCGGCCCTCGCGCCGACCGCGCGCGCCGAGGACGAACCGATGTCGAGCGACGTCTCGTCGTCGTCGGAGGCGGCGGCGCCGCCGGCGGACGCCTCGGGAAAGCCGGGCGCGGACGCGTGCATCGACGAGAACGTCAAGGCGGACCTGTTCGCCAAGCGCAAGCAGCGGACGGTGCGCGAGCGGCTCTTTCAACAGACCAACCGCCACGAGCTGACCGCCCGCGGCGGCTACTACGTATCCGATCTCTTCGACGGGACCTGGACCGCCGGCGGCGCCTACACCTATCACATGACCGAGGACTTCGGCGTCGAGGCCTCGGCGGCCTACACGCGCCTCACCTCCTCGGGCGGCCCCGAGCTCGAGCGGACCTTCGCGGTGCTGCAGGGGAAGCCGCGCAGCCAGTGGTACTTCGACGCCGACCTGGTCTGGGTCCCGGCGCACGCCAAGATGCGGCTCGGCGGCTCGATCACCCACTTCGATCTCTTCCTCGCCGCCGGCGGCGGCCTGGTCGACTCGGCGCTCTCCGAGGACCTGGCCGGCAACGGCGGCTTCGGGCTCAAGTTCTTCCTCGGCCACGCCTGGGCCATCCGCATCGACGTCCGCGATCACGTCTTCCGCCAGCAGCTCCTCTCGCAGGTGATGCTGGTCAACGACCTCACCACCACGGTGGGCCTCAGCCTCTACCTCCCGCTCTCGGAGTGACCCGGAGTCAAACGATGAAGAAGCTCTCCTCCCTGGCGATCGCGTTGCCCTTGCTGGCGGCGGCCCTCCCGGCCCGCGCCGCCAAGAACGATCCCTCCGCCGAGGCGGCGCCCGACGCCGGGCGCGCCGCCGACAAGGGCGCGCCGCCGCCCGCCACCGGCGACGGCGGCAACGGCGCCGAGGAGACGGCGCCCCCGCGGCCGGCGCCGCTCGATCTGGCCAAGCTGCGCGCGGAGTACGATCGCCTGCGCGACGAGCTGTTCCGGGCGCGCGCCCGCGCCGAGCTGGTCGAGGAGGGGATCTACGCCTCCAAGCTGGGGGCCACGCTGCGCTGGAAGGGGGCGCCCGACTTCGTCCTCCACCGGGCCGAGATCCGGCTCGACGGGAACGTGGTCTGGGACTCGGGCGAAAAGCCCCTGGTCGACGAGCTGATCAAGGTCTCCGATCGGCCGGTGAAGCCGGGCCCGCACACGGTGACCGTGAAGCTGGAGGTCCGCCCCGGCAAGAAGGGTGAAAAGGAAAACGCCGATCTCGGCTACGAATCGGAGAACACCTTCGTGGTCCAGGTCCCCGACACGGGGACGACGACGGTGGCGCTCACCGCCGACGACGACGGTGACCTGCCGGAGTACGAGCCCGAGGTCGAGATGGAGCTGAAGACCGAAAAATGATCGCGCTCCTCGCCGCCCTCCTGGTCCAGCAAGCGGCCGCCGCCCCGGCGACGACGGCCGCGGCTCGTCCGGGCGACCCGATGGCGAGATACCTGACCGATCTGGAGAAGGCGGGCGTGCTGGCCGACGACAAGACGCCGGCCACGCTGGAGAAGCTGCGCCAGGCGCTGGCCGCGGCCGAGGACGACCTGGTGACCGGCAACGCCGAGATCGCCAGCGTGAAGCTCTGCAGGATCGTCGAGTCGCCGCGCTACGCCCAGTTCGACTACGCGCCCGAGTACGCCACCGCCGAGCTGACGCTGGCGCGCGCGCTCATCCGGGCCGGCGGCACCAAGAGCGCCGAGCGCTACCTCCTGCGGGTCCTGGCCCGCGGGGTGAAGGCGCCGCAGTTCGCGCCCGCCTACCGGGCGCTGGTCGACATCGCGCTGGAGACGAAAGAAGAGGCGGAGATCCTGGCCGTCCTCGATCACGACGATCAAGCGCGCGGGGACGCCCTGCCGCGCGACAGCGCCGCCGAGCACGCCTACCTGGCCGGCAAGGTGGCCTACGAGGCGGGCGACGCGCGCGCCGAGGCGCTGTTCGGCGAGGTCGACCGCCAGTCGCGCTTCTACGCCGCCGCGCTCTACTTCCGCGGCCTCATCCAGGCGCGCCAGAACCACTTCGTCTCCGCGCGCCGCAACCTGTGCGAGATCGTCGAGCAGGCCGATCAGGACCGCTTCACCTTCTTCATCGACGGCCGCTACTTCGCCATCAAGGACCTCGCCTACCTGGCGCTGGGGCGGATCGCCCACGAGCAGGGGAAGTACGACGACGCCTACTACTTCTACTTCCGGGTGCCGACCGACTCGGACCGCCTGCCGGACGCGCTGTTCGAGGCCTCCTGGTCGATGTTCCAGAAGGGGGAGTACGAGGCGGCGCGCGCCTTCCTCGAGGAGTTCGACCACACTTTTCCGGCCTCGCCGCTGGCGCCGGACGTGATGCTGCTGCACGCGATGATCGACCTCAAGTCGTGCCAGTTCGACACCGTGCGCGCCACGCTCGACAAGTTCGTGAAGACCTACGGGCCGATCGAGACGCAGGTGCAGGCACTGCTCAAGGATCCGGGCAAGCGGGCCGCGCTCTACCGGCGGCTGCTCAGCAAGGCCTCCATCGCCACACCGCACGATCCGATCGCCGACCTGCTGAAGGTCGATCCGCGCTTCTACAAGTTCTACGGCGACATCCAGGCGCTCGATCGGGAGGCGGGCCGTATCCCCAACGAGGTGGCGATCTGGGACGAGCTGACCGCGCACCAGAAGGGGCAGGCCGAAAACGCCGACGCCACCGAGGCGGTGCGGCTGGTCCAGGACGTGGAGTCGCTGCGCCCGCTGGCCGCCGGCGATCCGGAGATGGAGGAGCGGGTGAGCCAGCTCGCCGACGAGGCCCACCGGGCCGCGCGGCTCAAGAACGTGGGCGGCGGCCCGTTCGCGCGCGAGGCGGCGGCCACGCTGGCGCTCTCGGCCGAGGCGCGGCGGCTGCGCGCGGGCCTGGTCGCCGCCACCGGCGCCATCGCCACCAAGGCGCTGGCCGACCTCGACAAGCGGCTGCGCGATCTCCTCCGCCAGGCGCGCCTCACCCAGATCGACGCCATCATCGGCAAGAAGAAGAAGCTGGAGATCGAGATCGAGCAGCTCCGCGACGGCCGCTACCCGCCCGAGCTGTTCGCCACGCTCCAGCTCGAGGGCTTGATGGGCGACGACGAAGAGTACTGGCCCTTCGAAGGCGAGTACTGGTCGGATGAGTACGAGAACTACAAATAGAGGACGGCCCTTCGTCCTGTCGATGTTGGGCGCGCTGGCGCTGGCGTCGACGCTCGCCCTGTCGAGCAGCCCGACGTTCGCCGCGAGCAAGCCCGGCGACAAGACGAGCAAGGCCGGCCCCGACGCCGACGCGGCCGCCGACGAGCCGGAGAAGACGCTGCCGCCCATCCTCCAGCAGGCGCTGCAGGAGAAGGAGGCGCAGGTCACCGAGGCGCGGCGCGAGGCGATCAAGCTGATCGAGGACTACCTCTCCGAGAACCCCAAGGGGTCGGCGGGCTACCGCCCCAAGGAGCAGGCCGAGGCGCTCTACAAGCTGGCGGAGCTCTACTGGGAGGAGTCGAAGGAGGTCTACCTCGACAAGATGGGGAAGTACCAGGCGGCGGTCTCGGCCTGCCACGCCGATCGCGCGCAGTGCCCCAGGGTCCCGCACCGCCCGCCGACCATGGATCTGTCGCGGGCGCAGGCGACCTACCGGCGGCTGATCGACGACTACCCCAAGTTCCGCAAGATCGACACCGTCATCTACCTCTACGCCTTCTCGCTGCGGGACCAGGGGAAGGTCGGCGAGTCGATCAAGTACTTCCAGACCATCCTCGACAAGTACCCGCGCTCCCGCTACGTCGCCGACGCCTGGATGGCGATCGCCGAGTACCGCTTCTACGAGCAGCAGGACTACCGCAGCTCGCTGGAAGCGTACGAGAAGGTGCTCAACCACCCGAAGTCGACGCTGTACGACCTGGCGCTGTTCAAGACCGCCTGGTGCTACTGGAAGCTGGGCGACACCACCAAGAGCGCGCAGCGGTTCAAGGACGTGCTCGATCTGGCCAAGAAGAAGGCCGGCCGCAGCGAGGCGCAGCAGCGCCGCGCCGAGGAGCTCCAGGGCGAGGCGCTCGACTACCTGGTCGAGCTGTTCACCGAGGACGACACCAAGACGGCGCGCGACGCCTTCGAGTTCCTGGCCCAGATCGGCGGCAAGCAGTACTCGCGCAAGGTCTTGAAGCAGCTCGCCGACACGGTGTTCGACCAGACCCGCTACGAGCGCGCCGTCGAGGCCTACCGGCTGCTCATCGAGCTCGACCCCAACGCCGCCGACGCGCCCGACTACGCCGGCAAGATCGTCGAGGCCTACCAGCTGATGGGCGACGTCAAGACGGCGGTGGTGGAGATGCGCAAGCTGGCCGGCGACTACGGCGGGCGCAGCGCCTGGGCCGCCGCCAACAAGGACCGCCCCAAGACCGTCGAGCACGCCCGCACCATGGCCGAGGGGCTGATCCGCAACCTGGCCAAGACGATGCATGCCGAGGCGCAGGCGAACGAGAAGGCCAGCCACGTCGTCGACAGGGACCGCTACGCGCGCGCCGCCGAGGCCTACCAGTTCTACCTGGCCAACTTCCCCGAGGCGCCCGACGCCGCCGAGCTGCGCTACCTGCGGGCCGACATCCTCTTCTTCAAGCTGGGCAAGTACGAGGACGCGGGGCGCGAGTACCTGGCGGTCGGCAAGACCCAGCCGGTCGGCAAGTACCACAAGGACGCGCTCCTGCAGGCGATGGTGGCCTTCGAGAAGGTCCGCAAGCCGCTCGGCGCCGCGGCCGGCGGCAAGCGGGAGATCACCGACTCCGACCGGCTGTTCGGCGAGGCGGCCGACCTCTACGCGACGCTCTTCCCCAACGACAAGGAGATCGTCACCGTCATCTACAAGAACGGCCAGTTCTTCTTCGACTACGGCGACTACGACGAGGCGGTCAAGCGCTTCGGCCTCATCGTCGAGCGCTACCCCGACGACCCCAACGCCGGCGCCGCCGGCGACCGCATCCTGCAGGCGCTCAACAAGGCCAAGGACTACGAGAACATCGAGAGCTGGGCGCGGCGGCTCAAGAAGACCAAGGCCTTCGCCTCCAAGGACGAGCAGGCGCGGCTCGACAAGCTGATCGTGGGCGCGGTCATGAAGTCGGGCGAGAAGTACGCGGCTGCCGGGGACTACGACAAGGCGGCCGCCTTCTTCCTGCGCGTCCCCGCCGAGTACCCCGGCGACCCCAACGCCCCCAAGGCGCTCAACAACGCGGGCGCCGTCTACGAGAAGGAGAAGAAGCAGGACGAGGCGGTGGCCGCCTACAAGCAGCTCGCCGACAAGTACCCCTCGTCGAGCGAGGCGCCCGAGGCGCTGTTCACCGCCGCCCGCATCGAGGAGAACATCGCCTACTACGACAAGGCGGCCGGCCTGTACGAGCAGCTCGCCTCCCGCTACCCGCAGAACGCCCACGCCGCCGACGCGCTCCGCTCGGCCGGCGTCCTCCGCCAGAGCCTCGGCCAGCACGACCGCGCCATCAAGCACTACGGCGAGTACGCCCGCCGCTACAAGGACCGCCCCGACGCCAAGGACGTAGCCTTCCAGGCCGCGGTGGTGCGCGAGGATCAAAAAGACTGGCGCGGCGCCGCGGCGAGCTTCGCCGCCTTCAGCAAGGTCTACCCCGGCGACGTCAAGACCGTGGAGGCGCTGGCCCGCGAGGCTGACGCCCACCTCAAGGCCGGCAACGACGGCGCCGCCCGCGAGACGGCCGCCAAGGCGCTGGCCGTCTACAAGCAGCACGGCAAGGGGAGCGACGAGGGGCTCTACTACGCGGCCGAGGCGCGCTACATCGAGGGGGAGCTCGCGTACCTCGACTACGAGAAGATCAAGATCGCCGGCAAGCCGCGGCAGCTCGCCAAGGTGCTCGAGGAGAAGGCCAAGCGGCTCGAGGAGGCGAA
>DASZVW010000898.1:0-2827 GCA_035546895.1 Polyangia bacterium | reverse complement strand
ACCCCCGCCGCCGCCGCCGCCCGCAGATCGGGGGCCGGATCCCGCAGGTAGAGCTCCATGGCGATGACCGCCCGCCGCCCGGCGCCCGGCCGGATCTGGGCCAGCATGGCGGCGCCGTGGACGGTGGGGCTGGCGTCCTTGGCCGCCTCGGCGAGCGCCTTCTTGGCCGCCGGATCGTCGATGTTGCCGAGCGCCACCACCGCCGCCGCGCGCGCCTCGGCGTGCGCCTTGGCGTTCCCCAGCAGCTTGGCCAGCCCCGGCACGCAGGCCGCCTCGCCCGAGGTCGCCAGCGCCAGCGCCGCCGGCTGGTGGTCGGCCCAGTTCTGGCTGTCGAAGGCCTCCTTGACCAGCGGGCAGACCGGGATCTTGAGCGCGGTCAGCGCGGCGCCGGCCTCCGCCGCCAGCTCGGGGCGCTTGACCGCCAGCTTGAGCCAGCGCACGGCCTCGGCGTCGCCGCGCTCGCCGAGCGTCCGCGCCATGGCCACCGTGGCGTACGGCTGGTGGAGCGCCGCCTTGAGCCAGTCGAGCGCCAGCAGGGTGAGCTGGGGCCCCACGTGCACCCCGGCGCCGCGCGCCAGCGTCACCCGCCTGAGCGCCTCGCCCCGCCGCCCCTGGTGCAGGAGCTTGGGGAGCGCCACCTCGACCGGGTCGTAGGTGCGGGTCACCGCCAGCTCGGCGCAGCGGCGCTGATCGCGCGCGAACAGCCAGTGCAGCCGCAGGTTGTCGTCGTCCGAGCGGACCTCGAGCGGCGGCTTGGGGTAGGGGACCGCGTCGCGCAGGATCTCGATGATGGCGTCGTCGAAGCCGGGGAACCCGGACGAGCGCGCGATCTTCGCCGACAGGAGCTGCCCGTCGCCCGAGATGGTGATGTCGACCTCGGCGGAACGGTCGGCGACGTTGAGCGGGTTGTTGAGCTCCAGCTTCTCGCCGATGAGCCGCAGGAAGTTGTCGGTCCAGCGGCGGTGGATGTGGGCGTGGAGCGCCGTCAGGTAGGTGGCCTCGGGGCCGGGCGGCGGCAGCGTGAGCGGCTGCTCGGGGAGCTTGTCGGCCGGGATGGTGGCGGCCCCGGCGCCCGCGCTAACGGAGGCCGCGAGCGCCAGCGCGCCCAGGAAGACGGTCGATCGGGTCATGGCTCGGGGGTCCGGTGGGCGCGGGTCATAGTTCCGGCAATTGTGGAGATCATCTCGTCGGCAGTGCGCCAGGGAAGCTTAATTCCTTTTCCCATTTCGTGGTATGCGGGTCGGATGCGCACGGTTCAAGCTCCCTGTCTCCTGGTCGCGGTCGGCGCCGTCCTGGCCGGCGGCTGCGGGTTGAAGCTGCAGATGGTGGACGCCTCGGTGCGGAAGCCCTCGAACGTCGCCGTCTACTTTACCGTCGATACGCACAACAACCAGCCCGTCGCCAACCTGACGCCGCAGGATTTCCGTATCTACGAGGACAAGCAGCCGGTCTCGATCCTGGAGAGCAAGCAGACCATCCTCCAGCCGGAGGTGGCCGCCATCCACTACACCCTCCTGCTCGTCGACATGAGCGGCAGCGTGGTCGACTCGGGCGACATGCCGACCCTCATCGAGGCCGCCTCCTCGTTCGCCGACCGCGTGGGCCCCTATCAGAAGGTGGCGGTCTACAGCTTCGACGGCAGCCCGCACCTCACCCAGGTGGTCCCCTTCGGGGGGAACGTCCGCGGCGGCGTCACCTCGCTGGCCATGAAGCGGCCGCGCGACCCCTCGACCAACCTCAACGGCGCCGTCATCGAGGGGGTGCGCCTGCTGAGCCAGCAGATGGAGCGGGCGCCGGTGCCGCTGCGGTTCGGGACGCTGGTGGTCTTCACCGACGGCACCGACCGCGCCCACCGCGCCAGCCCCGAGGAGGTCGACAGCGCGCTCGACAACGCCGGGTTCGAGACCTACGTGATCGGCGCCGGCCAGGAGGTCGACCGCGGCCAGCTCTCGCGCATCGGCCGCTCGGGGACCTTCGCCTCGCAGAACCCGGCCGACGTCAAGAAGGGGTTCGACGAGATCGGCGCCCGGATCGAGGCCGCCTCTCGCCGCTTCTACCTGCTGTCGTACTGCTCGCCGTCGCGCGCGGGGGAGCACGAGGTGGAGATCGAGGCCAACGCCGCGGGGGCCAGCGGCCGGATCGCCTACCGCTTCAACGCCAACGGGTTCGGGCCCAACTGCGATCCCAAGCAGAAGCCGGCCTTCGACGTCCACCACCCGCGTCCTGCGCCGCCGCCCAAGGTGGTGGTGCGTGAGGCGCCGGCGTCGGGCGGCGGCCAGCCGGCGAGCGGCGGCTCGGTCGCGGGCTGGACGCCGAAGCGCTGATTGGCCGGGACCGGCGCCGCCGCGGGGCCGGCGGGCGGCCTCTCGTTCGGCCGGCTGGCGGTGGGCCTGCTGTTCGGCGCCGTGGTCCTCTTCGCCTGCCTGATGCCGGCGCAGGGGGACACCTGGTGGCAGCTGCGGGCGGGGGAGGAGATCTGGCGGACGCTCCGCGTCCCGCTCGACGACCACTACTCGTACACCGTGGCCGGCGGCTATTGGCCGAACCACGAGTGGCTGTGGGAGGCGCTGGCGTACGGCCTCCATCACCTCGGGGGCATGCCGCTCCTGGAGCTCGGCGCGGCGGCGGTCATCGTCGGCGCCTGCGTGGTCCTCTATCGGCTGTGTGTGGGGCCGGCCTCGGTACGGGTGCTGCTGTTCGCGCTGGCGCTGCCGCTGGCCACGCGGGCCTGGGCCCTGCGGCCCCAGCTCCTGAGCACGCTGGCGCTGGCCGGGCTGCTCTGGCTGCTGGTCCACGAGCGGCACCGGTGGATCCCGCTGCTTTTCCT
>DASZVW010000897.1:0-2181 GCA_035546895.1 Polyangia bacterium | reverse complement strand
GCACCCCGGGAACCTGCTGGTCTCGGGGCCGGCCGCGCCGGGCGCGCCGCCCACCATCGTCTTCCTCGACTTCGGCGCCACCGCCACCGTGAGCGAGACGATGCGCCGCGGGATGATGGCCTTCATCCAGGGGGCGATCACCCGCGACACCGTCCGCATCGTCAACGCCATGAAGGAGATGGGGTTCATCTCGCGCCGCGCCGACCCCGAGGTGTTCGATCGGGTGGTGCAGTACTTCCACGACAAGATGCGGGTGCAGGTCTCGGCCGAGGGGTTCTCGCTCAAGGACCTGAAGTTCGAGCCGGAGAAGAGCCTGGGGAGCCTGCTCGACCTGCGCGACCTGAACGTCAGCCTGGCCGACCTGCGCGACGCCTTCCACATCCCCAAGGAGTGGATCCTGCTCGAGCGGACGCTGCTGCTGCTCCTCGGCGTCTGCACCACGCTCGACCCGGAGATGAACCCGGCCTCGATCATCGAGCCCTACCTGGAGCGCTTCCTGCTGGGCGAGAAGAAGCAGTGGTCGGAGATCGTGCTCGAGGCGTCGCGCGAGATGGCGCTGGCCGCGCTGTCGCTGCCGGGCGAGCTGCAGCGCTTCATGGACCGCGCGGCGCGCGGCGACATCGAGGTCGGCTTCCGCAACCTCGACGAGAACGCGCGGCTCATCTACTACGTGGGCCAGCAGATCCTGTGGGGGATGCTGGGCGCCACCGCGACCGTGCTGGCCACCGTGTTCGACGGCCGCGGCCAGCCGCGCGCCCTGGTGGCCGCCGCCGTCGCCGCCGGGTTCTGCGGCCTCATGCTGGTGGTCAACTGGTTCGTCGGCCACCCCCGCCGCGCCCGCGGGCGGCGCTGACACGACATTCCGGGCCGCGGTCGACCAACTCGACCAACTGCGCGCGACGGTTCAGCCTATATCCGAACGACGGCGCGCGCGGTGAACCTCTATGAGGCCAAGACCCACCTCCCGGCGCGGGTGGCTCGAGCAGCCGCCGGCGCGGTCGACGTTGACGACCCGGCCTGGCCGGAATATCTAGAGCTTGGCTGGCATTCCTGCCTCGCCACCCGCCCATGCGCCCCATCCTCGTCGCCATCCCCTCCAAGCTCCTGTTCGTGGCGGCGCTGGTGGTCGCGCTGGGGCTGTTCGTGCGCGACCTCGTCCAGCGGCGCGCCGGCAAGGAGGCGCCGTTCTCCTCGACGCCGATTTATCTGCTGGTGGGCGCGATCGTCATCTTCTTCAAGCTCGGCGACGCGGGCTTCGGCCACCCCTGGCGGCCGGTGCCGATCTACTCGTACGGGGTGATGCTGGGGACCTCGCTGGTGGTCGGCTGGTTCCTGGCCATGAAGTTCGCGGCCGAGGACCACATCGATCCGCAGGAGGCCGGCACCATCTACATGTACACGGCCGTGTGGGCGATCATCGGCTCGCGCGTCCTCTGGTTCATCAACGCGCTGACCGATCCCACCCAGAACGTCTCGCTGCTCGACCTGTTCAAGGTCTGGCAGGGGGGGCTGGTCGCTTACGGCGGGATGATCGGCGGCTTCCTGGCCAGCTGGTACGGCTGCCACAAGCGCAAGATCCCGCTGCTCAAGTGGGCGGACGTCTCGGCCCCCTCGGTGGTGCTGGGGACGGGGATCACCCGCCTCGGCTGCTTCCTGTTCGGCTGCGACTACGGCGCCCGGACCAACCTGCCGTGGGCGGTCCGCTTCCCGGGGCCGAACACCACGCTGCACAAGATCATCGAGGGGGGGCCGACGGGGAGCCCGGCCTGGCAGCACCACGTGCACGACCTCGGCATGTCGGCCGCCGCCACCTGGTCGTACCCCGTCCACCCGACGCAGCTCTACGAGTCGCTGGCCGGCCTCTTTCTCTTCGGGCTGCTGATCTTCATCCGGCGCCACCGGACCTTCTCGGGCCAGGTCTTCCTCGGGTGGGTGCTCGGCTACGGGATCCTGCGGCCGCTCATCGAGATGGTGCGCGACGATCAGGACCGCGGCGTCTACCCGCTGCCGTTCACCAACCTCTCGTTCTCCACCTCGCAGTACATCGGGGGGATCTCGGTCATCCTGGGGCTCGGGCTGCTGGTGGCCCTCCTTCGCCGCTACAAGCGCGATCCGGAGAGCCTCCGCCTCTGGCTGACGCCGGCGCTGGCGACGCCGGGCGGCGCGGCCGGCGGCAGCGGC
>DASZVW010000896.1:0-1668 GCA_035546895.1 Polyangia bacterium | reverse complement strand
TCTCGCGCGCCCGCTGGCCGGCCGCGGTGAGCTCGAGGAGGTACTGGCGCCGGTCGTCCGCACTGCGGCGGCGGCGCACCCAGCCGCGCTCGATCAGGCTCTCCAGCGCGCGCCCGGTCAGCGTGGGGGCCGCCGAGGTGGCCCGGGCCAGGTCGGCCTGAGAGAGGCGGCTCTGCACCCCCAGGTGGCGGACGAACTTGGCCTGGGCGTTCCCGATGCCGAGGCGGGCGTACTCGACGTCGGCCGCCGCCCGCACGGCGCGCAGCACCACCCCCAGGCGATCGTAGAGGGCGCGCGCCTCCTCGGGCGGGAGCCCCGGCTTCGGGTCCAGGCCCGAGGCGCGCGCGTGAGCGGACCGTGGCATTTACTGCACCAGTATATCATATTGATATACGCGTATACGAATGGCCCCTTCCCCCCCGAGGGCGCGACCCGCGCCCGGCGCCGCCGGCATGTTCCGCTCCCTGCGGGGCTTCAACTACCGGACCTGGGCCCTCGGGTCCTTCGTCTCCAACGTCGGCACCTGGATGCAGCGGACGGCCCAGGACTGGCTGGTCCTGACCGAGCTCACCCACCGGAACGCCTCCGCGGTCGGGGTGGTGATGGCGCTGCAGTTCGGGCCGCAGGCGCTGCTGCTGCCGTTCACCGGGTACGCGGCCGACCACCTCGACCGGCGCAAGCTGGTGTTCGTCACCCAGAGCGCGCTGGGCCTGTTCGCGCTGGGCCTCGGGCTCCTGACCGTGACCCACGCCGTGCACCTCTGGCACGTCTACGTGTTCGCCTTTCTCCTGGGGAGCGCGGCGGCCTTCGACGCCCCGGCGCGCAACGCCTTCGTCTCCGAGCTGGTGGGCGAGGCGGACCTGGCCAACGCCGTCGGCCTCAACTCGACCTCCTTCAACGCCGCGCGGATGATCGGCCCCGCCGTCGCCGGCCTGCTCATCACCGCGGTGGGGACCGGCTGGGTGTTCCTGCTCAACGCCGCCTCCTACCTCGCCGTGCTGCTGGCGGTGGGCCTGTTGCGCAAGGAGGAGCTGCACCGGGACGAGCGGGCCGCGCGCAGGCCGGGGGCGATGGTCGAGGGGTTCCGCTACGTCTTCCGGCGCCGCGACCTGCTGGTGGTGCTGGTGATGGGGTTCCTGATCGGCACCTTCGGGCTCAACTTCCCGATCTTCATCTCCACCATGGCGGTCACCGTGTTCCACCGCGGCGCCGGCGAGTTCGGCCTCCTCACCTCGATCATGGCGGTGGGGACGGTGGCCGGCGCGCTGCTGGCCGCGCGGCGCGCCCGCCCGCACGTCGTCTTCCTGGTGGGGAGCGCGGCGCTGTTCGGCGTCGGCCTGGCGCTCGCCGCCGCGATGCCCAGCTACGGCCTGTTCGGCGCCGCGCTGGTGCTCATCGGCGTCTCCGCCCAGACCTTCACCACCACCTCCAACAGCGTGCTGCAGCTCTCGAGCGATCCCACCATGCGCGGCCGGGTGGTGGCGCTGTTCCTGGCCGTGCTCATGGGCAGCACGCCGATCGGCGCCCCCGTCGTGGGGCGCGTCGCCGACGCCTTCGGCCCGCGCTGGGGGCTGGCCGTCGGCGCCGCGGCCTGCCTCCTGGCGGCGGTCGTCGGCCTCCGCTACGTGCTGGCGAACGGCCACCTGCGGATCGAGCGGCGGGACGGCC
>DASZVW010000895.1:0-5531 GCA_035546895.1 Polyangia bacterium | reverse complement strand
CCCAAGACGCTGGTCATGAACAGCGACGAGGTGCGCGAGGCGCTCGCCGAGCCGGTGAACCAGATCGTCGACGCCGTCCGCTCGGTGCTGGAGCGGACCCCCCCCGAGCTGGCGGCCGACATCGTCGACCGGGGCGTGGTGCTGACCGGGGGCGGCTCGCAGCTCCGCAGCCTCGACGTCCTCCTGCGCGAGGAGACCGGCCTGCCGGTGATGGTCTCCGACTCGCCCGAGTGCGCCGTGGTCCTCGGCACCGGCCGCGCCCTGGACGAGCTCGGCCTCCTCCGTGAAGTCGCGTTGCAGTAGTGAAGGCGAGAAGCGCGATCGCGTGAGGGACGACGGGCTCGGCCCGGCGGACCTCTTCGCGGGAGATATAAAGAACCCTCCCAGGGTTCTTTTGACAGTAGAACTGGCGCAGTTCTTGTTGAGCTGGCCAAAATAGGGGCGCATGGGTCCGGGGAAGCGCCTGCGCGAAGCCGCCGTCGTGGGGGCCACCTTGCTCATCGCGATCATCGCGCTGCGGATGAGCGCCAAGAACCCCGGCGATCTGTCGGCGCTCGACCGCGGGATCCTGCGGCTGGTCTCGCCCACCCAGTCGGCGATGTCGTTCGTGGCGCGCGCCATCACCGGCGTGGCCGGGCACTACGTCGAGCTGATGCACGTGCGGAGCGAGAACGACACCCTCACGCACGAGAACCAGAAGCTGCGCGCCGAGCTGACCGAGATGCGGCGGCTGGCCGAGGAGAGCGGCCGCTACCAGCGCCTGCTCGGCCTGCGCGACGTGACGCCGGCGGAGACGATCGCCGCCCGGGTGATCTCGGTCGACGCCTCGCCGTACTTCCGGGTGGCGCGGGTGGAGATCGACCGCGGCGACGGCGCGGTCCGCCACGGGATGCCGGTCCTGACCCCCGACGGCGTGGTCGGGCGGGTGAACCGGGTGGCCGGCAAGAGCTCGGACATCCTGCTGCTCGTCGACCCGCGCTCGGCGATCGACGTGGTCATCCCCCGCACCGGCGGGCGCGGCATCCTCAAGGGGAAGGCGGCGGAGAACGGCTACCGCTGCAGCATCGAGTACCTGGCGCGCGGCGAGCCGGCCAAGGCGGGGGACGCGGTGGTGACCAGCGGGCTGGGCGGCGCCTTCCCGCGCAACCTGGCGGTCGGCCACATCACGCGCGTCATCCCCGGCGCGGTGGGGCTCTACCAGGACGTGGAGGTCACCCCCGACGTCGACTTCGCCCGCCTGTCCGAGGTGCTGGTGGTGGTGGCGCCGCCGCCCGCGCCCGACACCGATCCCGCCGCCCGGCACCTCCCGGCGCGCGGCCCGATGGTCTATAGATGAGGAGCCGGTGAGCCCCCGATGAGATCCGCCGTCACCCTCTTCGTCGCCTTCCTGCTGCTGATCCTGCAGTCGACGGTGCTGGAGCTGGCGCCCGTGCACATGGTGACCCCCAGCCTGGGGCTCTTGGTGGTGCTGCACGTGGGGCTGTCGTCGAAGTGGACCATCTCCTCGGCGGCGGTGGTGGCCTTCGCCACCGGCTACCTGTTCGACCTCGTCTCCGGGGCCCCGCAGGGGGTGCACGCCTTCGTGTTCGTGCTGATGGCGCTGTTCGCGCGCGGGCTGACCACCCGGCTGGCGGTGCAGGGGATCGTCCTCTCGGCGGCCACCGCCTTCGTGGCCAGCCTGGTCGCCTCGGCGCTCATCGTCATCGTGCGCGCGCAGGTGGCGCCCGAGGGGGGCTACGGCGGGCTCCGCCAGGCGCCGCTCGAGGCGCTGTTCACCGGCGTGGCGGCGCCGCTGGTGCTCGGCCTGTTCCGCCGCATCGACGGCAAGGTCGACAGCGCCCGCTCGCGCGTCGGCCTGGCCCGCGGCCCCCACACCTTCGCCGATCCGGTCTCGCGACGATGACCATCTTGACCGAGGTGCCTCAAAATCCGGCGCGAGCGCAGTGCGGCTTCGCCGCACGAAGCGAGAGGGGTTTGGGGGCGCGCGAGCGGCAGCGAGCCGTGCCTCCATGGAAATAGCAGGTCAAGACGCCGAGCTCCCGGAGATACGGCGGCGGTCCCGTTATTTTGCGCTGCTGGCGCTGGTCGCCTTCCTGGGGATCGCGGGGCGGCTCTTCTACCTGCAGGTCATCCAGGGGGACACCTTCTTCCGCGTCACCTCGGACAGCATCGTCCACACCGAGGTCCTGCCGGCGGTGCGCGGGCAGATCCGGGACCGCAAGGGGCGGGTGATGGCCACCGTGCGGCCGTCGTACAACGTCTACGTCACGCCGCGCCTGCTGACCGCCGACGGGTTCGCCCGCCTGCGCGCGGTGCTGGGGATGAACGGCGACGAGGCGATCGACGTCTGGGAGCGGGTGCAGAACGGCCTCGGCGGCGGCGCCGACCCGCACGCGGCCGAGCGCCCGGTGCTGCTGGCCGAGGACATCTCGCGCGAGGCGATGGCCGCCATCGAGACCGGCGTCGACCTGCCGGGGGTGAAGATCGTCTCCAGTCCCCGCCGCTCGTACCCCATGGGCGGCCTGGCGGCGCACGTGCTCGGCTACATGAACGAGATCTCGGCCGACGAGCTGCGCGCCAAGAAGGACGAGGGCTACCGCGCCGGCGATCTGGTGGGCCGCACCGGGATCGAGCGGCAGTGGGACGGCTACCTGCGCGGGCGGGCCGGGTTCCAGAAGATCGTCGTCGACCGGCGCGGGCTCCCCAAGCCGGACATCCACGACATCATCGACGGGCCGGCCTCGCAGGCGGCGGTGGCGGGGAACAACGTGGTGCTGACCCTCGACGCCGACGTGCAGCGGTTCACCGAGCGGGCGATGCGCAACGTCTCCGCCGCCGGCGTGGTGGTGCTGGAGGTCGACACCGGGCGGATCTTGGCCATGGCCTCCAAGCCGAGCTTCGACCCCAACGAGATGTCCGGCCACCTGACGGTGGAGGCCGAGCAGCGGCTGCTGGCCGACCGCTACCACCCGCTGCACGACAAGACGCTGGCCGAGACCTACTACCCGGGCTCGACCTTCAAGCCGGTGTCGGCGATCTCGGCACTCGAGGACCGGCTCATCACGCCCGAGGACAAGACCAAGTGCCACGGGTCGTTCGAGATCGCGCGCCGGCGCTTCAAGTGCACCAAGACGCACGGGATCGTGAACCTCTACGACGCCATCGTCGAGAGCTGCAACGTCTACTTCTACGAGCTGGGGGCGCGCCCGGGGATGATGGACCGGCTGGCCAAGTACGGCGCCGACCTGGGGCTGGGGGCGCCGACCGGGCTGGGGCTCAACGGCGAGGACGGCGGCTTCCTGCCGACCGAGGAGTGGTACCGGGAGCAGAAGCGCGAGAACCCCAAGGCCGAGGGGTTCCAGATCGGGCAGGCGCTCAACGCCGTCATCGGGCAGGGATCGACGCGGGTGACGCTGCTGCAGATGGCGCTCCTCTATGCGGCGATCGCCAACGGCGGCAAGCTCTGGCTGCCGCAGATCGTGCAGCGGGTGGAGTCGCCCGACGGGCAGACGCTGGAGGAGTTCGCCCCCCGCGTCCGCCGCGAGGTCTCGGTGGCGCCCGAGACGCTGGCCATCGTGCGCCAGGCGCTGGTCGGCGTGGTCAACGAGTCGAAGGGGACGGCGTTCAAGGCGCGGCTCAAGGACATCGAGGTGGCCGGGAAGACCGGCACCGCGCAGGTGCACGGGCGCCACACCGATCTCGGCGGCTACGAGGCGGGCGACCACGCCTGGTTCGTGGGGTTCGCCCCGGCCGGGCGGCCCAAGATCGCCATCGCCGCGCTGGTCGAGCACGGCGGCCACGGCGGCGACGTCACCGCGCCCATCGTGATGGAGATCGTCCACAATTACTTCGACAACGTCGATCCCGCCGACAAGGACGCGCCCCACATCGGCCTGCCGCGCCGGCACAACCACAACGTCGAGCTCCCCGAGGTCGACGCGGCGGCCGACGGCGAGGGGGACGCGCCGTGATGCAGACGCGCGGGGTCGGCTGGCGGCGGCTGCGCTTCCGCTTCGACTGGACGCTCACGCTGTCGGCGGCCTCGGTGACCACGCTGGGCCTGGTGAACCTCTGGAGCGCCGTCCACGACCGGCAGTCGAACCTCTTCTCGCAGCAGATCTCCTGGCTGGGGCTGGGGGTGGCGGTGTTCCTGGGCGTCGCCATGCTCGACTACCGGACCATCAGCCGCTACGCCTACCTCCTGCACGCGGTGGGGGCCTCGCTGCTGCTGGGGGTGCTGGCGTTCGGCAAGATGGTCGGCGGCGGCCGGCGCTGGTTCGACCTGGGGCCGTTCCACGTCCAGCCCTCGGAGCTGATGCAGCTCCTGACCGTGGTGGCGCTCGGCAAGTACCTCAACGACTCGCCGGCGCTCGAGGGGCGGAGTTGGCGGCAGCTCGGGATCCCGGTGCTGATCGTCAGCGTGCCGGCCTGGCTCATCGCCAAGCAGCCCGACTTCGGGACCGCCTTCCTGCTGCTGCTGATCTTCTTCACCATCATGTTGACGGCGCGGCTCAAGCTGCGGACGCTGGGGGCGATCATCGGCTTCGCCACCCTGGCGGCGGCGCCGATCTACCAGCACCTCCTGCACGAGTACCAGCGCAAGCGGGTGGAGGCCTTCTTCAACCCCACCTCCGAGGGGGCCTACCAGACGCGGCAGGCGCTCAACGCCATCGGCTCGGGGCGGTTCCTGGGCAAGGGGTTCATGCACGGCACGCAGATCCGCTTCCGGCACTTCCCGGCGCTGTGGACCGACTTCCCGTTCGCCGTCTGGGCCGAGGAGTGGGGCTTCGTCGGCTGCTTCGTGCTGCTGCTCGCCTACCTGGTGCTGGTGCTCTGGATCCTGAAGATCGCGGGCGACGCGCGCGATCGCTTCGGCGCCACCGTCTGCGTCGGCGTGGCGGCCATGCTGTTCTGGCACGTGTTCATCAACGTGGGGATGGTGAGCGGCCTCCTGCCGGTCGTCGGCGTGACGCTGCCGATGGTCAGCTACGGCGGCTCCAGCATCCTCACCATCGCGGCGGCGCTGGGGCTGGTGATGAACGTCAGCGTCCGCCGGTTCTCGTACTGAGCGGGCGAGCCGCGGAAGGCGCGGGACGAGCCGCGGGAGGGGCCTTTAGGGCCCCCCCCGCGATATGAACCAACCGCCTCGGCCGGTCGAAAAGAATTCTTGGCCCCTACTTTCGTAAGGGGGGAGCCACTGGATTGACCGCATCGGGCTTCCCGACTTGCGGGCGTGCACATCCATCGGTCAGTGGCGGCTCCCTGGTGCGTTCTTGTAGGGAAAAGAATCTCTCTTCGTGTCGTACCGCGCAGAAGGTTCGCGATCAGCATGGGCGCTCCGATCGAAGGGGTCAAGCGCGATCGCGCCCGCCGGCGCGGTCGTCGGCGCCGTCGCGGCCGGTGATGGTCGGCGCGCCTCAGCCGCCGCGTCGCGCGATGGACAAGCTGGTCGACGCGGCCGACAATCCCGCCGATGAAACCGCACCGCCCCCACCGCGGAAAGCTCGTCGGCTCGTTGCTCGTCCTCTCCA
>DASZVW010000894.1:0-3251 GCA_035546895.1 Polyangia bacterium | reverse complement strand
CATCAGCGCCTGACGCCGATGGCGACCGTCACCGACACGGTGAAGGTGGTCGACGGGCCGTCGCCCGACGCGGCGGCGCTCGACGCCCGGGTCGAGGCGCTGCGCCGGCGCTTCCCGCGCGCCGTCGTCGACCGCTACCTGGCGCTGGTGCCGGCCGCCGGCGCGCGCGTGCTCATCGCGCCCGGCGCCGCGGTGGCGGGCGACGTGCGGCTCGGCGACGACGTCTCGGTCTGGTACGGCTGCGTCCTGCGCGGCGACCTGGCGCCGGTCATCGTCGGCGCGCGCACCAACGTCCAGGACGGCACGGTGCTGCACGTGGCCGACGACGGCCCCTGCGTGATCGGCGCCGACGTCATCGTCGGACACCGCGCCATGCTGCACGCCTGCCGCGTCGAGGACGCCTGCCTCATCGGCATGCAGGCCACCGTGCTCGACGACGCCGTGATCGGCGCCGGCTCGGTCGTCGGCGCCGGCGCCGTGGTCACCCAGCGGACGATCGTCCCGCCCCGCAGCCTGGTGCTGGGCGTCCCCGCCAAGGTGGTCAAGACCCTGACCGAGACGGAAGAGGCCTTCCACCGCGCCCACGCCGCCAAGTACGTCCGCCTCAAAGAGAACTACCTCCGCGACGCCCTCCGCGCCGCTCCGGACCGGTAGTCGTCGACGGCGCAAGCCGCCCCTCGGCGGGGCGAGAACGCGGCGTGCGTTCGTGCCCGCTCGGCTGGCGGCTGTCCATGGGATCGGTGTACGTTTCCGTGCTCCACGCTGCGATGAGACTTGAAGGGAGAATCTGGAAGAGCTCGACGAGCCGATACTGGCTGGCCGAGGTTCGCGATCTCGACCTGGCGGCGGAGGGGACGAGTCGGCGCGACGCGGCCTACATGATTCGCGACGACGCGGTGCTGGTGGCTTTGATGTTGCGGTCGCTACACCCTGAGCCGCCTGCTCGCCGCGCTCAATCCGGCGTTCGAGCCGGTCCTGCGCGTGGCCTGACGCTCGGGGTAAACTAGAGGCGATGGCCGACGAGCTCCCCATGGATGACGCTTCGATCCTCCGGCGGTACGGTTTCGAGCCGGATCCGGTCATCGAGGCCTACAAGAAGGACGTCGATCGGACGCTGCTGCGTGAGAATCTCCGGCGCACTCTCGAAGAGCGGTTCGAGAACATGATGCAGTTGCAGGCGCACGCTGCGGAGATGCAGCGTGCGGGTCGCGAAGCCGGTCTCCGGGGGCGATGACGAACTATCGGGCCATCCTCGAGACGCTCGTGGGCGGCCAGGTCAAGTTCATCGTCATCGGCGGCGCCGCCGCCCTCGCGCATGGGACGGCGCGCTTGACCCTCGACGTCGACGTCGTCTATGCGCGCGATCCCGAGAATATCGCCCGTTTGGCGCGCACGATGGCGTCCCATCATCCCTACCTGCGCGGCGCGCCGCCCGGACTGCCATTCAGGTTCGACGAGAAGACGATCGCGCATGGTCTCAACTTCACCCTGGTCAGCGATTTGGGCGACGTCGACTTTCTGGGCGAGATCGCGGGTGGCGGTGACTTCGAAGAGCTGCGCCCGCACGCGGTCGAGCTCGCGCCCTACGGCGTTCGTTGCCTGTGCCTCGGCCTGCCGGCGTTGATCCGCGCCAAGCGAGCCGCCGGTCGCCCGAAGGATCTCGAGGCGCTCGCCGAGCTCGAGGCTCTTTTGGCCGAGCGCGAGCGCGCGCGCGGCGAGTGATCGAGCGATCGTGGGCTTGCTGACGCTGGCCGTGGCGGCGCCGACCCACGGGGCGACGCTGGATCTGCTGACCGAGCTGGCGCTCATCATGTGCGTCGCGGCGGTGACCACGGCGCTGTTCCAGCGGCTGCGGCAGCCGGTGGTGCTGGGGTACCTGCTGGCGGGGATGCTGGTGGGGCCGCACCTGGCGGTGCCGCTGTTCGCCGACGAGGCGACGGCGCGCGATCTCTCCGAGCTCGGCGTGGTGCTGCTGATGTTCTCGCTGGGGCTCGACTTCAGCCTGCGCAAGCTGGTGCGGGTGGCGCCGACCGCGGGGGTGGTGGCGGTGATCGAGTGCAGCCTGATGGTGTCGCTCGGCTTCCTGGTGGGGCGCGCGTTCGGCTGGACCCGGTTCGAGAGCCTGTTCGGCGGCGCCGCGCTGGCCATCTCCAGCACCACCATCATCGTCAAGGCCTTCGCCGAGCAGGGGGTCGGGAAGGCCCGCTCGGAGATCGTGTTCGGGATCCTGGTGGTCGAGGACCTGATCGCCATCCTGCTGCTGGCGGTGCTCACCGCGGCGGCCTCGGGGGCGCGGCTCGACGGCGGGGCGCTCGCGCGGACGGTCGGCCGGCTGGTGGGGTTCCTGGCGGTCCTGCTGGCGCTGGGGATGCTGGTGGTGCCGCGGCTCGTGCGGGCGGTGGTCCGGCTCCACCGCGCCGAGACCACCGTGGTGGCGGCGGTCGGGCTCTGCTTCGCCTTCGCGCTCCTGGCCCGCAAGATGGGCTACTCGGTGGCGCTGGGGGCGTTCCTCTGCGGCGCGCTGGTGGCCGAGTCGGGCGCCGGGCGCCTCATCGAGCAGCGGATCGAGCCGGTGCGCGATCTGTTCGCGGCGGTGTTCTTCGTCTCGGTGGGGATGCTGATCGATCCGCGCCTCATCTGGACGCACGCGGGGACGGTGCTGGCCCTGACCGGCGTGGTGGTCGGCGGCAAGCTGGTGGGGGTGACCATCGGCGCCTTCGTCGCCGGCTACGGCGTCCCCACCGCCGTGCAGACGGGGCTCTCGCTCGGGCAGATCGGCGAGTTCTCCTTCATCATCGCCGGCGTCGGGCTGGCGCTGGGGGCGACGCGCAGCTTCGTCTATCCGGTCGCGGTGGCCGTCTCGGCGCTGACCACGCTGCTGACGCCGTTCCTCATCCGGGCCTCGGGGCGGGTGGGCGCCGCCATCGACCGCCGGCTGCCGCACACGCTGCAGACCTACGCGGCGCTCTACGGCGCCTGGGTGCAGGGGCTGCGCGCCACGCCCGAGCACCGGACCGCCTGGTCGCGGATCCGGCGGATGGTGCGCTGGCTGGTGGTCGACCTGGTGCTCTGCGGCGCCATCGTCATCGCCGGCTCGCTGTCGGCGCGGGCGCTCGGGCGCTGGGCGGCGCGCGTCGCGGGCGTGGGGCCGACGGTGACGCGGCTGGCGCTGATCGCGGCCACGCTGGCGCTGCTCTCCCCGTTCGTGCTGGGCGCCGTGCGGACGGCGCGCGCGCTGGCGACGGCGCTGG
>DASZVW010000893.1:0-1692 GCA_035546895.1 Polyangia bacterium | reverse complement strand
CACGATGTTGCCGGGCGTGCGGCCGAGCATCTCCTTGGCCTCCTTCCCCACGGCCAGCACCTTCTTGGTCCCGTTGCCGGAGCGCTGCACCGCCACCACCGACGGCTCGTTGGAGACGATCCCTTTGCCGCGGACGAACGTCAGCGTGTTCGCCGTACCCAAGTCGATGGCGAGGTCGTTGGAGAAGAGCCCGTAGACCCAGTCGAGCAGCATGAAGTTGAGCGCCCCGCGCGCCGCCCGGACCTAGATCGACCGCCGCGCCGACGAGACCAGTTCTTTTAACATACCGGTTGGCACTCCGATAGGGGACGGCTGGACGTTTGTGGTAGATTCCGCCCCGCCATGCTCGAACAGATGCGGAAATCCACGCAGTCCTTCCTGATCTACGCGCTGTTCTTGATCATCATCGCCGTCTTCATCATCAACTTCGGGCCCCAGTCGCGCGGCACCTCCTGCGACCAGGTCATGAACGGAAATGATCACTACGCGGCGCAGGTGGCGGGCGACAACATCTCCCAGAACAGCTTCCGCTACGGCTTCATGCTGGCGGGGGGCGCGCAGATCCCGGCCGCGATGGCCAAGCGCGATCGGCTCAAGGAGATGGTCATGGACAAGCTCATCGAGCGCGAGCTGCTGGCCAAGGAGGCCGACCGCCTCGGCTACGTGGTGACCGAGGACGAGGTCGAGGACCAGATCGCCGACGCCCGGATCATCGGCCTGGGGGTCGAGCACAAGGTCCCCCGGCTGCAGAAGGACGGCAAGTTCGACTACACCTCCTTCAAGACCTTCCTGCAGTACGACCTGGGGCTGACGCCCAAGGCCTTCCTCGAGGAGCAGAAGAAGGAGCTCCTCGCCTCGCGGGTCCGCGATCTGCTCCGCTCGGGCGTCTCGGTGTCGACCGACGAGGTGAAGGCCGACTTCGAGCGCCGCGGCCGGCAGGTGAACCTCGAGTACCTCCGCTTCTCCGGGACCCGCTACCAGCCCGAGGTGGTGCTGACCGACGCCGAGGTGGCCGACTACGCGGCCAAGAACGAGGCCAAGCTCAAGGCGCTCTACGAGCAGAAGCGGTTCGTCTACGAGAAGGTCAACGACGAGCGGAAGCTGCGCCAGATCCTGGTCAAGGTCCCCAAGGACGCCACCCCCGCGCAGGAGAAGGCGGCGCACGACAAGGCGAACGCGCTGGCCGACAAGCTGAAGAAAGGCGCCAAGGCCACCGGGAGCGCCGGCGTCACCTTCGCCGAGGTGGCCCGCGCGTCGTCGGACGACGCGGCCAGCAAGGCCCAGGGGGGCGAGCTCGGCTGGCGGGCGCGCGGCGCCGCCAACCTGCCGGGCGACCTCGAGGACAAGGTCTGGAAGGCCGGCAACGACGCCATGGTGGGGCCGCTGCGCGGCACCGACGGCTACGTGATCACCAAGGTCGAGGGGCAGCGCAACGGCGCCGTCTCCTTCGAGCAGGCCAAGACCGAGCTGGCCGAGCAGAAGCTGCGCGAGGAGCGCGCCGACGCCAAGGCCAAGGCCGCCGCCGCCGAGGCGGTCGCCAAGCTGCAGGCGGCGCCCGGCAAGTCGATGAAGGACCTCTTCCCCTCGGCGTCGACCGACAAGGACGAGGCCGCGGCGCCCACCGACACCGCCGGCGGGCCGCGGGTCGAGGAGACCGGCCTGTTCTCGCTGCGCGCCACCCGCGAGGGGGTG
>DASZVW010000892.1:0-3626 GCA_035546895.1 Polyangia bacterium | reverse complement strand
CCGGCGGCCGCGGCAGGTCGAGCATCGAGAGCTGCTTGTCGGCGCCGGCCGAGGCGTTGTTGAGGATGTAGGGGTCGGCGCCCGAGGTCGCGCACTGGCGCTCGTCCCGGTAGAAGTGCCAGTGGACGTAGATCTTGCCGTTGGCCGAGCGGATCTCGCGCGGCGGATCGGGGAACGGGCCCGCGGTGTAGGCGACGTCGACCGCCGCCACGTCGTACTCGAGCAGCCCCGAGGAGCGGACCACGCCGATGCGATCGATGGTGCCGTCGCTGTTGAGCACGAACTCGAGCTCGGTCATCAGGTTGCGGTTGTTGTAGGGGCTCCCGGAGGGCTTCTCGTCCCACTCCTCGAGCTGGCCGAAGCCCCACAGCTCGTGGATGCTCCGGTGCATGCGCGCGATGTAGGCGGCGAACGGCGCCGCGCGGGTGTTGAGCGCGGTCTGGTTGCCCGGCTTGACCTCGGGGATGAAGTTCTCGACCGCCGACTGCACGCGCGCCAGGCGCTTCTGGAACTTCCCCTGGCGCGTCGAGCGCGTCTGCTGGGCCAGCTTCCGCTCGGCGGCGGCGTCGGCGCCGAACAGGTACTCGTAGTCCTTGGCCGAGAGCGCCAGCTTGACCCGCTTGGAGTCGGTCAGGTGCGAGGGGTCGCTCTTGTTCCCGCGCGCCGCGTGCGACGGCAGCGGCATGTCGCCGTCCGCCGCGTGCGGCAGCGAGAGGTCGGCCGTCTCGGGCGTCAGCTCGTGCTGCTTGGGCGTCGGATCGCGCAGCGCCAGCAGCGAGTGGTCGCGGTGATCGGGCTCGTCCTTCGGCTGCGACACCTGCGGGTTCACGTGCGGGGTCACCTCGGGCGCCTCGCGCCCCAGCTTCGACTTCTCGTCCTGGAGCTGGGCGATCTTCTCCTTCTCGCCGCCGACCTGGTGGTCGTCGCGGTCCGACTTGGACGACGCCTCCGCCTCCCCCTTCTGCGTCTTGAGGAGGTTGGTGTCCTGCGCGCGGGTCTCCACCTCGGCGCGGTTGTTCTTCTGGGCCAGGAACTTGGCGTCGGGCGGCGGCGGCACGTTCTTGTCGGTGTCGAGGTCGACCATCTTCTCGTGCCCCTTCCGCTCGGGCGGCGGCGGGGGCGGCGGCGGCGGCATGGGCGGCAGCGGCGGAACGACCACCTCGGGCTCGGGCTTCTTCGGCTTCTCGGCCTCCGGCTTCTTCAGCTTGTCGGGCTTGGGGACCTTCACCAGCTCCGGCTTCTTCTTCTTGTCGGGCGGCGGCGCCTTCTGCGCGTCCGGCTCCAGCGGCTGCGGCGTCGGCTCGATGGGCGGCAGGTCGGGCGGCAGCGCGCTGGGGTCGACCTCCTGAAAGGCGACGTCCATCTCCTCCGCGCGCTGCGCCTCCTCGCGCCCGCCGTACACCCAGGCGGCGATCACCAGCGGCGCCACCACGTTCAGGTGCAGCAGCAGCGAGATCAGCGCCCCGCGCGAGAAATACCCGCGCGCGCGTGTCGACAACCGCTGCCGCATGAGAAGCGGTCAGCGTAACACGCGACCTCGGCCCCCGCCTGGCGGTCAAACGCGCGATCGTGCTTCAGCTCACGCCCGACGAGCGTCGGTGATACCTTCAGACACCTCGACAATGCACCGCCTGCGTAGACCACTGGCCGCGGCGACGGTCCTGCTCTGCTGCTCCAGCTTCGCGGCGTCGGGGTGCTCGTTCCTGTTCGTGAATGGGCCGCCACCGCAGCCATCCGAGCGCGGCCAGGATCTCGACTGCACGTCGAGCTATGGGATCCCCGCCGTCGACACCGGCCTGGCGGTCCTCGGGCTGATGTTCCTGTCGCTGGGCGTGCTCCCGAGCGGCGGCCTCAGCCACAACGAGCGCATCCTGGTCGGCGCGACGACGCCCTTCATCCTGGGCGTCTCGGCAATCGCCGGCTATGAGCGCGTCGCCGCTTGCCGCGACGCCCTCGACCAGGCAGAGCCTCCCACGATGCCCACCAGCCGCCGCCGCCGGCCGCCAGCCGTTGACGCCGACTCCCCGTAGGGCCGGCGCGCGAAAAGTTACGCCCGCATCTTGCGGTAGACGCCGACGACGAGGCCGATGATGTTCACGGTCTTGAAGTCGCGCTTGCGGACGATGATCGGCTGCATGGCCGCGTTGGCCGGCTGGAAGCGGATGGTATCCCCCTCGGGGTAGTAGCGCTTCACCGTCGCCTCGTCGTTGATCATGGCCACCACGATGTCGCCGCGGCTGGCCTGGAGCTGCTTGCGCACGAAGATGTAGTCGCCGTCGAAGATGCCGTCCTCGATCATCGAGTCGCCCTTCACGCGCAGCGCGAACACCTCGCGCGTCTGCCCGATGAAGAAGCGGTCGACCTTGACGGTGTCCTCGACGTTCTCCACCGCCAGGAGCGGCACGCCGGCGGCGACCCGGCCGACCAGCGGGATCTCGACCAGGTCCTCGTCGCGGCTGGGGGCGCGCACGGGCGCGCCGCGCGGCCCGACCGGGCGCAGCGCGCGCGACTTGAGGTCCTCGCGCAAGAGGTGCCCCTTCTTCTCCAGCGCCCGCAGGTGATCGTTCACGCCGTTGGTGGAGCGGATCCCGAAGTGGACGCCGATCTCGCGCAGGGTCGGCGGGTAGCCGCGCTCGCGGATCGACTGGGTGATGAAGTCGAGGATCTCGCGCTGCCGGTCCGTGAGGACGCCGCGCGAATCGTCGCGAACCAGAGTCAGCGAGCCCATGTGTCCCTCCGTCCCGTTCTCATTGAAGTGGCGGCGCCGTCTTGCACTGAACATGCGTAGCGTACGGAACAGATGTGCCGTATGTCAACTTTTCCGTTCGGCGCGGTCGGGCGCGCCGGGCCGGGGCTCGACCGCGCCGACCGCGAGCTCGGCCGCGCGAAATGGATCGGCCACACGTCCAACGGACGAGCGCGTCCGTAGTTCATCCGTAGAGAATGAGTGCTCAAGCAGGGTTTTTTCCGCTGTTTTTGGGTGCCGAGCCCGAGCGCGTCCCGAATACTAGTCTCCCGTTGAGCAAGACCGTAGCTGCAGCAGCGGCGCTGCGCCCGGCCGTTTCCGGGGCGCCCCACAAGACCTCCGACCGGGCGCTGCTCGGGCGGGTGGCGACCGGCGACGTGGCGGCCTTGCGCCTCGTCTACGAGGAGCACGCGCCGCGCGCGCTGGCCATCGCCCGCCGCATCCTCCGCAACGTGGAAGAGGCGGAGGACATCGTGCAGGAGACCTTCCTCGAGCTGTGGCGCCGGGCGCCGCAGTTCGACGGCCGCCGCGGCGGCCTGGTCGCCTGGATCGTCACCATCGCGCGCAGCCGGGCCATCGATCGGCTGCGCTCGGCCAGCACGGCCGGGCGCGCGGTGGACGAGGCGAGCGCCACGCCCGACGTGCACCCGGTGGCGCCCCCGTCGCCGATCGCCGAGACCGAGCGGCGGCTGACCGAGTCGAAGGTGGCGGACGCGCTGGCCGCGCTGCCGCCCGAGCAGCGGCGCGCGATCCAGCTCGCCTACTTCGACGGCCTGTCGCAGACCGAGATCGCCGCCCGCACCAACAGCCCTCTTGGCACCGTCAAGATGCGGGTTAAGTTGGCGGTCGGAAAATTGAAGACCCTCCTCAAAGACGACTT
>DASZVW010000891.1:0-7062 GCA_035546895.1 Polyangia bacterium | reverse complement strand
GGCTGCGCGCAGGCGACCAGAGCCAAGGCGGCCAGGCCGCCGAAGAAATAGAGTGATCTAGGGGTGGAGCGGGGGCTATTCGTCATGAACCGAGAATTCCCCACCCTGCCGTTTCGGATCACCGCGGCCCACATTTTCCGCCCCGAAGCGCCCACCAGCGACGATCGTCGAGCCGTCGCTGTGGGGCGCTGTAGGCGCTCTGCCTACGGCGGGTACGATGTGTGCGCTTGCTGCTTGGGCCGCCGCGTCTCAGTCGAGCGGGGGAGCGAGCGGGGCGCGTCGCGCCAGCGAGCAGCCGGCGCCGTGGATGCCCCCGCTCCAGCCATCCGCCGTCAGATCGGTCTTCACGTAGTAGCTGGCCGAGAAGACCGACGGACCGCCGGTGAACCGCCAAAACTCGAGGCAAACGGCCAGGTGGCCGGATCGCGTCCATTGGCGGCGTCCGCCGGATGCGTCGCCACGCACCAACAAGGAGGACGTCCAACTGACGCGGGTCCCGCTCACCGCGCTCGGGTACTGATTGCGCCCGATCCCGCTCTGGCGAGGACCGACTCGATGGCGCTCAACTCGATCGGCTTCGTGAGGTGGACGTCGAACCCCGCCTCCGCCGCCTTTCTCTGATCCTCGTCGGTGCCCCAGCCGGTCACGGCGACCAGCATGGCCGTCGCCAGCTTCTCGTGGGCGCGAAAGTGTCGGGCCACCTCGTATCCGCTGAGCCCGGGGAGCCCGATGTCCAGCAGCACGAGGTCGGGGTGGAAGTCCAGGGCCGCCTCCAGCGCCGCCGGGCCGCTGTGGGCCGTGCGGGTCAGATGGCCCAATGATTCGAGCAGCATCGACAGGGATTCTGCGGCGTCGACGTTGTCGTCCACCACCAGGACGCGGCGCGATTCGGTGGCCGGATCCGTCGCGGCGCCGGACTGCGCGGTGGCGTCGGGCGCCGTGGGCAACGCGGGCAGGCGGACCGTGAAGGCGCTCCCTCGCCCCGTCCCTTCGCTCTCGGCCGTGATGCTGCCGTCGTGCATCTCGATCAACTTCTTGACGAGGGCGAGGCCGATGCCGAGGCCCCCCTGATAGCGCTCGAGCGGGCGGTTCAGCTGGCTGAACAGCTCGAACGCCTCTGAAATGTTCTCCGCCGCGATCCCGATTCCATTGTCCTTGACGCGGACGAAGGCCGTATCGCCCTCGCGTCCGGCCGCGATCTCGATCTCGCCCCCGGCAGGCGTGTATTTGGCGGCGTTGTTGAGGAGGTTGCCGAGCACCTGGGCGAGGCGGGTGCGATCCGCGCCGACCCAGATCGGCTGTTCCGGAACGCTCACCCGCAACGTGTGGTGACCCGCGTCGATCGAAGGCCGGCTGGTCTCGACGGCGGCCTCGACCACCGCTCGAAGCGGCAGGCGCTCTCTCTTCAAGGTCACCTTGCCGAGGGTGATCCGGGAGACGTCCATGAGATCGTCGATGAGCCGGACCATGTGTCCGACCTGACGAGCCATCATCTCGCGGGCGCGGCCGGCCGCCGGGCTGTTGGGGCTTCGCTTCAGCACCTCCAGCCCGGTGCGGATCGGCGCCAACGGGTTTCGCAGCTCGTGCGCCAGCGTGGCGAGGAACTCGTCCTTGCGGCGGTCCGCCTCACGAAGCTGCGACGCCTGCCGCGCCAGCTCCTCGGCCGCGCGCTTTCGCTCCACGAGCGCGTCCCGGATCTCGTACTGGTGCCGGCGGGCCCGCAGCGCGGCCCGGACGACGCTGACCAGCGTCCGCTGCCGCACGGGCCGCTCGACCAGCGTCACGTTGGCGAACACGTCGACGAGCGCGCTGTCGACGCGGGCCTCGGTCGTCTCGCGCGCCAGGACGATCAGCGGCACCGCCGACCAGGCCGGCTGCGCCGCCAGCACCTCTCGAAGGTGGCCGAAGGTGTCCCGCAGAAGGAGCTCCTCCGTCAGCAGGACGGCCCCGGCCCCCTGTGACAGCGCCTGGCTCAGGGCGGCGACGTCCGCGCAGACCGTGCCGGCGACGCCCACCTCGGCGAGGAACGCCACCGTGCGCTCTCCGTCGGCGGCGTTCGGCAAGAGCGCGAGCACGCGGTATTCGGCCTGCGTCTCATCCAAGCGTCACCGGCTTTCCGTCTTGCCGTTCTCCCTCTCGGTGAGCATCCGGGTGTTTCCCTCGTACCGGGCCACGCCCGTGATGATGCCGCTGAAGTCGGTCAGCTTCTCGCCGACCTGGATCCCGGTGCGATCGACCTTCAGCTGCCGGAGGCTCCTCTCGTGGGGCCCCGTGCGGTGTTTGAAGACGCTGATGGCCTGATGGATCTCGGCGCGAGACTCGAAATACCGGAACAGCAGCACGGTGTCCGCCAGATAACTGATGTCGGCGTCGCCGGACGCGGTGCCGCCGACGACCAACCCGTGCTGGGCGACGACCATGATGGTGGTGACCCCTTTCTGGTTCAGGTACGCGAACAGCTCGTGGAGATGCGTCGTCAAGAACTTCTCTTCGGGCATGGCGTTCATGTACCCGTTCAGGCTGTCGATGACCACGAGGGTGGCCCCCGCCCCCACCGCCCGCCGCACCTCCTGGGCGAAGGCCCCCGGTGACATCTCGGCCGGATCGATCTGCTGCACGTGCAGCAGCCCCCTCGGCGATATAGCTGCGCAGGCCGCCTTCCTTGCGCAGGCAGAGCTTCTCCGAACGTTCGATCAACGTCCCCATCACCTCGTCGAAGATGTACACGGCCGCCTTCTGACCCGAGGTCAGACCGTTGACCACGTATTGCATGCTGATGGTCGACTTGCCGACCCCGGCCGGGCCCAGCAGCAGGGTCGTGGTCCCCTTGGCCAGCCCGCCCTCGAGCATCTGGTCGAGCTGCTTGATCCCGCTGGCGGTCAGGTGCGGCGAGAACCGGTCGTGGTGCTCGGCCGCCACGATGCGCGGGTGCACGACGACGCCGCCGGTCACGATGTCGTACTCGTGGTACCCCTCGCGGAAGCTGGAGGCCCGCACCTTGGTCACCGACAGCCGCCGGCGCGCGCGACCATAGACGGGGAGCGCCCGTTCGAGCACGATGTTGCCGCCCACCAGGCTCTCCGGCTGGATCCCCCCGAACGGCGAGGAGCGATCGTCGAGCAGCAGGACCGTGGCGTCCCGCTCGGCGAAGAACTCCTTCAGCCAGAGCAGCTGCCGCCGGTAGCGCAGCGGATCTCCCGACACCAGCCGCAACTCCGACATCCCGTCGAACACCACCTGCGACGGCTTGCCGCGCTCGACCTCCGCGGCGACCGCCTTGATGATGTCCCCCAGCTCGGTGTCGGCGGGATGGTACACGGAGGGTTCGGCGTTGGCCGCGCTGGCCGGTCGGACCAGATCGCAGACGTCGACGCCCGCCATCGACCACCCGTGCGACTTGGCGATGTTGGCCAGGTCGGTGCTCGACTCGGTGAGCGTGATGAACAAACAGCGCTCGCCGGCCTTGGCGCGGCCTTGAAGGTATTGCAGCGCGACCGTGGTCTTGCCGGAACCGGGATCGCCCTGGAGCAGGTAGAAGCCCCCGCGCACGAACCCGCCGAGGAGAATCTCGTCGAGCCCGGGCACAGCCGTCGCAATCTTCGTCGTCGCCGTCCCCATCGCGGCAGTGTGGCACGCGCCGTCCCGCGCGCACGGGACATTCTCGTCGGCCAGCTCTTCCTTTTCGAGACCGGGGCGGTCGCTGCGCGCTCGGGCATCCCGCGGGCGGAGACACGACTTAACTTCCTGGATATGAGAGCTCGCGTTCGAGTCGCCGGCCATGCGGTCCATCCGATGCTGGTCGTGTTCCCCTTGGGCCTCCTCGCCACCTCCGTCGCCTGGGACATCTGCCGGCTCGCCGCCGGCACCCGGATGTGGGGCGTCGTCGCCTTCTGGACGATCGCCGCGGGCATCATCGGGGCGCTCCTGGCGGCCGTGCCCGGCTTCATCGACTGGCTGAGCATCCCGAACGCCACCCGCGCCAAGACGGTCGGGCTCTACCACATGATCCTCAACCTCATCGTGGTCGCGCTCTTCGTGGTCTCGCTGTTCGCTCGGCTGGCGGCGCCCGGCGGGTATGGAGCCGCCGGCGCGGGGAGAATGATCTGGGGGTGGCTCGGCGTGGCGATCGCGCTCGCCAGCGCCTGGCTCGGCGGCGAATTGGTCGAGCGCCTGGGCATCTCCGTGGAGGCCGACGCCAATCCTAACGCGCCCTCGTCGCTCGGGCGCGGTCGGCGGCCGGCGAGCCCGTCGGCCCGGGTCCCGGCCCGCGGCGAGACCTGAGACGGGCGGCGCGGCGCGATGAGCTCCTCACGCGGTGTGCCTGTCTGCCGGCCCTGACCCGCGCCACCGACGGGGAAGGCCCGCCGCCGCGCCGTCGCCGCCTGATCGCTTGTAAGGATCGCGGCGCGCCGCGGACTATCGGGGGGTGAAGGACAAGGAGGCGCGGTTCGCCGAGCTGTTGCGCGTGCACGGCCCTGGCCTCGGCCGGGTGGCGGCGAGCTACGCACGCCCCGCCGACCAGGACGACCTCGCGCAGGAGATCTCGCTCGCGATCTGGAACGCGCTGGACGGCTTTCGGGGCGAAGCCTCCGAGCGAACGTTCCTCTACCGGATCGCCCACACCCGCGGGCTCTCCCACCTGGCGCGGCGGCGCGCCGCGGGCGCCGAGCTGTCCCAGATCGCCGACGGCGCCCCCGGCCCCGAGACGCGCGCGGTCGGACGCGAGGAGGTGGAGCGCCTCTACGCCGCCATCCGCGACCTGCCGGTGCCACAGCGCCGGGTGCTCACCCTCGCGCTCGAAGGGATGTCGCACGCCGAGATCGGCGCCTGCGTCGGGATCACCGCCGAGAACGCCGCCGTGCGCCTCTCGCGGGCGCGCGCGGCGCTTCGCCAACGGATGGAGGAACCATGAGCGACGACGAGTGGGAACGCTGGAGGGCGGTTTACGGGCGGCGGACGCGGCCGATCCCGCCGGTGCTCAAGCGGGCGCGGACCGATCGGGCACGCGCGCTCGGGGCGATGCTCGCGCTCTACGCCATCGGGCTCGCGATCGCCGTGCCGGTGGCGCTCGACTTCCGTCGCGCGCGGACCACGCTGGGGGCCATCGACGACTGGCTCGGGCTGGGCCTGCTCGGGCTGCTCGTCGTGGGGACCCAGCTCGCGATGCGCGGAACGCTCGGCCGGCCCGCCGCGGAGCCGGCGGCGCTGCTCGCGGGCCTCGAACGCCGGCACGCCGGACGCCGCCGCCTGCTCCGCTTCATGCCCTGGGCGACGGGGCTCCTCGTCGGGGGGACGATCGCCTCCGCCGCGACGGCGATGATCGCCGCCCGCGCGTTCGCCGCCGGCGAGGCGGTGTCGACGGCGGTCGTCTGCGGGGTCACCGTCTGGCTGGTCCGCGCCGTCAGCCGGCGCACGCGCAAGGTGATCGATCGCGAGCTGGCCGAGGCCGCCGAGGCGCGCCGGCTCCTCGAAGAGGGGGAAGCGGCGCCGGCGAACGGGCGCTGACGCTCGAACCGGCTTCAGAAGTCGCCCCGTGCGAGATCACAGTGACCGCGTCGGAGCGGGCTTACGGCGAGCTGGCCGCGCCATGGTCGCCGCCGAGCACCTCGAGGTCGCTCTGTGTCCACTCATGGCTCTTGCCTCATCGTTTCTTGCTCTCCCCGTCCTGAATCCGCGTCGTGACGGCTACCGGGTAGCTCATCTCGGGATAAGGGGGCATGCGCGTGTGCCGCGCTTCAACACCAGTGTCGAGGCGCATCTTCCAGATCGTGGTCAGGACCGTACCCGATCGGCGGGGCGCGAGGACTATCTCCAGCCGCGGTCGCCAAAGGACGTTCTTCTGCGTTGCCCCGCCATATGCGGCCGAACGGATAGTCGTCGCCGTCACCATCACACCCTTGGCGTCGCACGCAAGCGTCGTCTCCACGTCCTTGCTGTCCATCGATCCGAGGACCGGACCAACGGCCATCACCGTCGCGGTGGCGCGTGGGCCCGCGCTAGCCGAGACGGTCGACACCTGCGCGGTCTCCGGTGCACGTTCGTGGAGGACGTCATCCTCGAGCTCCTGTGAGACCCGGATCGACTGCACCTCGGGGCAAGACGTGGCACCTTGAGCCGGTACGCGGGTGGCGAACGATCTGCCGGCGAAGGCAATCAACCCCGCTCCGGCTAGAGCTAGCGCGGCCGCACGAAATGCCCGAGCCGCCCGAGCCGTGAACTGCGCATGACCGAACCCCGCTGCTTCGCCCTGGCTCGGCCTACAGCTTCGTATAGGCGCATATCCGTCAATTTCCCTTGTCATGCGGCACGGGACACGGCGGAGGCTACACCATAGACGGCCCTGGAACCGACACTCACTCGACCTTGTCTCTCGCCCTGAGTACCTTGTTGGCGCCAGCGTGACAGTTGGTTTCGTCCCGCGCCGCATTGGCCGGGTCGACGTCGAGCTGAATCGATCGAGAAGAAAATTTGAGCGCCGCGGGGCGCCCGCGGCATGAGCGACTTGCGCGCGCCAGCGATGTTCACCAGGAACTGTCGGCGCCTCGGCGTCGTATGCCGGTCCGTGGACGAGGTACAATCCGTCAGTGGCAGCGGACCTGACATCCGACTCGATCGCAACGGACGTTCCGTCGCTGGAATGTCGGATCCGTTCGCGGGCGGCAGTCGCGTCGACGCTGCTGACGACACTGGCGCTTGCGTGTGCGACGGGGCCCGAGCTACGCGACCCGCGCGTGCGCATCACCGCGACACGCCTGGCAGCGCTTCCAACTCAAGGCAACATCTACGATGTCGGCTCTCGAGGCCGACGAGTCCCCGACGAAGGCCTGCGTAGGACCGTCCAAGGGAATGTCGACGACTCGATCAACTATTTCTTACATCAGCACGGCGGTCGCTCGTTTGGCAGCGCAGCGACATCACATCTAACCCCTGTGCTCGCCTGAGTTGAAATAGTTCTTGCCTCGGAGATCTCGACGTGATCTCGTCGGTGCATGGCAGAAGCGCACCCAACGGAGCTGAGAGATCGGGTGGTTCGGGCGTACGAGGCCGGAGAAGGTGGTTACG
>DASZVW010000890.1:0-5428 GCA_035546895.1 Polyangia bacterium | reverse complement strand
GCCGGGACGCCCGCGTCGTCCTCGCCCTCGGCGGCCGCCGGGACCCGCGCGGGCGGGCGCCCCCCCGCCGCGCGCGGAAGCGTGAGCGAGAAGCGCGAGCCGCGGCCGAGCACGCTGTCGACCTGGATGTCGCCCCCCATGAGGCGCGCCAGCCGGCGCGCGATCGCCAGTCCCAGCCCCGTCCCCCCCTGCCGGCGGGCCAGCGTCTGATCGACCTGGACGAACTCCTGGAAGATCTTCTCCAGGTAGGCGTCCGGGATGCCGACCCCGGTGTCGGTGACCACCACCGTCACCGCCTCGGCGCGCAGCTCGCCGCCGATCATGACCCGGCCGCCCGCCTCGGTGAACTTGATCGCGTTGCCGACCAGGTTGGTCATGATCTGGCGGAAGCGATCGGCGTCGCCGCGCGCGGGCGGCAGGTCGGGCGGCAGCTTGACGGAGAGATCGACGTTCTTGGCCGCCGCCAGCGGCGAGAGCGCGGAGGCGACCAGCTCCACCTGCGGCGCGAGGTCGACGTCCTGCACGTCCATCTCCAGGTGGCCGGTCTCGATGCGCGACAGGTCGAGGACGTCGTTGATGAGGTGGAGCAGCGCCTGCCCGTTGCGCTCGATCACCTGCAGGTACTTGCGCTGGTCGACGGTGAGCGGGCCCGCCACCCCCTCGCGCAGGAGCTCGGTCAGCGCCAGCACCGAGTTGAGCGGCGTCCGGATCTCGTGGCTCATGTTGGCGATGAAGGCGTTCTTGAGCCGGTCGACCTCCTCGGTGTGGCGCGAGCGCGCCTCCAGCTCGGCGCGCAGCGACTCGAGCTCCCGCGTGCGGGAGGCGACCTCGGCCTCGAGGTCCGCCCGGCTGGGCGGCGGGAGCGGCGTCGGATGCCGAACCCTCATCCCCCTCTCCTAGGTCGAGGTGGCGGCCGGCGCCGTCTCCCCGGTGGGCCCCGTCCCCTTGGCCAGGAGCTCGCCCAGCGCCTCGCGCAGGAGCGGGTGGCGGAAGGCGTACCCGGTCTCCATCGTCCGCACCGGCATCGCCCGCTGGCTGGCCAGCAAGAGCTCGTCGGTCATGGCGCCGAACGCCAGCCGCAGCGCGAACGCCGGCGCGGTGAGCGCGGTCGGCCGCCCCAGCACCTCGCCGAGCGCCCGCACGAACTCGCCGTTGGTGACCGGCTCCGGCGCCACCAGGTTGAGCGGCCCCTGCACCGCCTCGTGGTCCATCGCGTGGCGGATGAGGCCCACCTCGTCGTCGAGGTGGATCCAGGGCATCCACTGGGTGCCGGGCCCGATCTTGCCGCCCAGGCCGAGACGAAAGGGCGGCAGGATCTTGCGGAGGATCCCGCCCGCCTTGGAGAGCACCAGGCCGCTGCGCAGCAGCACCACGCGCATCCCGATCTCGGCCGCCTTCATCGCCTCCGCCTCCCAGTCGCGCGACAGCTCGGCGGCGAACCCGCTCCCCCCCGCGGAGGCCTCGGTCAGGATCTCGTCCCCGCGGTTGCCGTAGAACCCCACGCCGGAGGCCGAGATGAGCACCCGCGGCCGCGCCGGCAGCCCGCGCAGCACGTCGACCAGCGCGCGGGTGGCCACCACCCGGCTGTCGCGCAGGCGCTTCATCCGCGCCTCGCTCCAGCGCCCGCCGGAGATCGACTCGCCGATCAGGTTGACCACCACGTCGGCGCCCTGGAGCGCCGCCTCGGGGGGGGGCCCGGCGGTGCCGTCCCAGGCGTGCAGGGTCGCCGACGGCAGCCGCTCCGCCGCGCGCGCGGTGTTGCGGACCAGCGCCGAGACCCGCAGGCCGTCGCGCGCGCACGACGCCGCCAGCGCCGTGCCGATGAGCCCCGTTGCCCCCGTGATGGCGACGCTGCCGGCGGCCATCAGGAGACGATCGCGTCCAGCTTGGACGCCAGGATGAAGTCGTTTTCGGACAGCCCCTTCACCGCGTGGGTCGAGAGCGTCACGTCGACGCGGCTGTAGTGCACGCAGAAGTCGGGGTGGTGCCCCTCCTTCTCGGCCAGGGCCCCCATCTTGTCGATGAAGGCCATCGAGCCCAGGAAGTCGGGGAACTCGTAGCGCTTGCTGATCTGCGCCGGCTGGCCGGCCTCGGCGCGCAGGCTCCAGCCCTTGACCTCGCCGAGGAGCATCTTCGTGGCGGCCGCGTCGAGCGCCGGGGTGCCCCCCTCGCAGGGGACGCAATGCTTTTCCTTGAGCTGCATGTCACCTCCAACCGGTGCGCTTGAACCCATCGCCGGATTTTGGCACGGTTGTCGCGCCAACGTCGATGTCCTCTGCACTGACACGGGGAATTCTGGTCACGGTTCGCAGCGAGTACATCCCTGCGAGGTCGTCCGCGCACGCCAAGCAATACGCCTTCGCCTACACGGTGACCATCGCCAACCGGGGTCAGGTGACGGCTCAGCTCAAGAGCCGCCACTGGATCATCACCGACGGCTTCGGCGCGGTGCAGGAGGTGCGCGGCGAGGGGGTGATCGGCGCGCAGCCGGTGCTGCGCCCGGGCGAGGCGTTCGAGTACACGAGCTGGTGCGTGATCGCCACGCCGTCGGGGACCATGCGCGGCAGCTACCAGATGGTCACCACCGACGGCGACCGCTTCGACGCCGAGATCGCCCCCTTCGCGCTGACGCCGCCGCAGCTCCTCAATTGACCGTATTCGCGCCGCCCCCGGATGGCGCGCCGCCGGTTCGGGTGGCATCCTAGAGGAGGAGGCCGCGCATGGAGAGCTTGATCGAACGCGACAAGTCGGTCGCGAAGAAGAAGGGGACGTTCGCGGCGGCGGCCTGGGGCGGCACCGTGCTCCTGGGCGTCGCGGGCGCCAGCACGCTGCTGGTCCTGCCGGCCGCGGCCGGCGCCGGCTACCTGACCTGGAAGTGGTTCCACTACCGCGCCAAGCGCGGGATGCGCTTCTAGCGCCCCCGGATCGCGACGCCGGGCGACCGGCGTCACATCGAGCCCCGAGCGCCCGTGCGACGCTCTCCGCGGGGGATGGTCCCCCGAGGAGACTCGGCCCATGCACAGCAAAGGTTCGGTGTTCGCGGGTTCCGTGGCGCTGGCGGCGCTCATCGGATGCGGAGGCGGAAGCAGCAGCACGTTCTCCACCAGCGTCCCCGGGAGCAGCCCGGTCGACACGCTGACGCCGTCGCAGGCGGCGCAGTTCTGCAGCGACGTCAGCAGCTACCTCACCAAGCAGGTCGACAACCATGCCTCGTGCCAGCTGGCCGCCGTCCTGGCGACCCAGGCGGAGGCGCAGCAGGACACCTCCCTCACCGATCAGGAGCTGCAGGCCGAGTGTACCGCGTTCGTGCCGCTCGCCTGCGCGGCGCTGGCCGACGCCGGCACGTCGAGCGGCGGAGGGGCCGACGGGGGCGCCGCCAACTGCGGGACCGCCGGCTGCACCGCCACCGTCTCGCAGGTCTCGGCCTGCCTCAACGCCAGCGGCCCGGCCATCGCGCAGTGGGAGGCGATGTTCCCGAGCTGCAGCATGGTCACCCGCGCCAAGCTGGCGATGTTGAGCCTCGACGCCGGCCCGATGGAGCCCGCCGCCTGCACCGTCCTCGACACCACCTGCGCCGGCTTCAACCCCATGCCGAGCGGCGCCGGCCTCGGCAACTGAAAGAACGACGGCGTCGCGGCCGTGCGGAGTGCGCGTGCCGCGACGCCAGAGCGCCGCTTACTTGCAGGTGGCGACCGAGAGTGCCGCGCCCTCCGTCAGGATCGCTTGGCAGCCAGAGGCGTAAGTGGCGCTCGACCCGCCCGCGGCGTTGCAGTTGGCCGTCGAGAACATGCACTGCGAAGATGATTGCCCGATCTGCGGCGCGGCAGCGACGCAACAGGTCTGCGCCTTGTCGCAGATCGAGCAGTCCGCCGTCGCGCCGGCGCCGCCCGCCCCGCCCGTGCCCGTGCTCCCGCCGGTGCCCGTCGCGCCGCCCGTACCCGTCGCGCCGCCCGTGCCCGTCGTCCCCCCCGTTCCATTGGCCCCGCCCGTCCCGGTCCCACCGGCGCAGACAGGAATGTCGGTTTCGAGGCAAGTCTCGAAGTCGGCACACGCCTGGAGGCCGAGGCAGTGCTGGACGGCGCTGGTGATCGCGCTCTCGTTCGTGCAGTTCTTCATCTGATTGGCCATCGTCGTGCAACTGCTCGAGCAAGCGGTCGCCACCGTCGACGACCCGGCGCCGCCATCGGCCAAGCACTGCGCCTCTTTTGCGCAGCCCTGCTGGCAGAGCGCCGCGTAGTCGTTCGACGAGCTCGAGCCACATCCCTCGATCGCGCCGAACGCGAACCCAGCAACCAGAATAGACATCGCCAACGATTTCGACAGTTTGCTCTGCATCACGCTCCCTCGTGGTGGGTGGTTGGAACGCGGCGACCGTATCACGGACTTTTTGGCCGTCCGCAATTCCGTCTGTGATCGGCGCGACGCCTTTCCATTGATGAAAGTGCGGTGGGGCCGGCACCGGCGCGTCAACCCGCCGGCGGCGCCGCCCTTTCCCGGGCACGCCGTTCGTGCGAGCATCACCCGCACCCAACGGCAGAGGAGACGGCGATGCGGCGGAACAGGCTCGGGCTCGGAGGCGTGCTGGCGATCATCGTGGCGCTGATCGGCTGTGGAAGCAGCGGGGGCAGCGGCACTGGCACGGGTGGCGGCGGCGGCAAGGCGACGGGCGGCACTGGCGGCGCGGGGGCCAGCAAGGGGACCGGCGGCACCACCGGCGGCGGCTTCAGCACCAGCGTCCCCGGCAGCACGCCGCTCGGCGGCCTCTCCTCCGGCCAGGCGACCACGCTCTGCAATGACATCGACGCCTACTTCAAGACCAGGATCGCGCCGGACTTCTGCAAGGAGCAGGCGCTGATCGGCGCGCTGACCGTGCAGCTCACCAACTCGTCGGCCAGCGACGCCGACCTGCAGGCGGCCTGCACCAGCGCCTACACCGCCTGCCTCACGGGCGACGGGGGGATCACCGGCGGCGCCGCCTGCAATCCCGCCCAGGTGATGGGCGAGCCGGCGACCTGCAAGGCCACCGTCGGGGATCTCAGCACCTGCCTCAACGACGACGGGACGGCGAGCGACCAGGCGGTGAGCGCCCTCCCGAGCTGCGCCACGCTCACGGCGGCCCAGCTCACCGCGGCGCTCGGCGGCGACGCCGGGGCCCCGAACGCCACCGATCCGGCGAGCTGCGCGTCGCTCGACGCCATGGGGTGCGGCGGCGTCTCCGCGATGACGGGGAACTGACCGGACATGCGGCGCGACAGGCTGGGTTGGAGCGGCGCCCTGGCGCTCGCGGCGCTGGTCGGCTGCGGCGGCGGCGGGAGCGGCGCCGCCGGCGGACACGGGGGTACGGGCAGCGGCGGGACCGGCGGCCCCGGGAGCGCGGGCGCGAAGGGGAGCGGCGGCGGCTCGGCGACCGGCGGCGCCACCGGCGCCG
>DASZVW010000889.1:0-3776 GCA_035546895.1 Polyangia bacterium | reverse complement strand
CCCGGGACGCCGCCCGTCCCCACCACCGATCCGCCGGTCCCGGTGGCATCGCCCGTCCCCGTCCCGCCCGTGCCGGTGACGACGCCGGTCCCGCCGGCCCCGGTCGCGCCGCCCGTCCCCAGGCCGGAGCCCCCCTGCCCGCTCCCCGCGTCCAGGTTGCGGTAGTAGCCGTCGGGCGTGAGGCAGCCCGCGCCGGCCAGCCAGGCCGCCCCCAGAAGGGCGATGGCGATCGCCGTGCGCTCGGTTCCAGTACGACGCAACGCGGATGTCATGCAGGTCCCCGAGTGACGAGTGGCCGCTGCCCGCGGGGACGGCTCACCGCCGGCCCCCCCTGAGCTGCGCCTTCAGGGTGCGGACACTCAAGGGCCAGAGGATTTCGCCGCCGGATTGAACGTCGGGCGGCTCAAGTTGGCTCGGAGACGGGCCTGAGGATCTGCGGGGCCGCGCCGGTTGCCTGGGGGTGCTGGCGCGGCCCCGTGGGAGGTCTCGATGAAGAAGCTTCCTGCGCTGGTCTCGCTCGTGGCCCTCCCGCTCTCGCTCCCGCTCGCCGTGCTGGGCGGCTGCGCCGGGGCCCACGTCGGCGTCATGACGACGGGCGAAGGGGGGAGCACCATCTCCTCCGGGAGCGGCGGCGCCAGCGCCACCGGCGGCGCCGTCGGCTCCGGCGGCAGCGCCACCGGGACCGGTGGCCGCCTCTCGGGACAGGGCGGCGGCGGTGGCGACATCGGCCCCGCGACCGACGCCGGCACGCCGAACTGCGGCCTGCAGCAGTTCCAGCCCACGCCCAAGGCGGCCGACATCATGATGGTCCTCGATCGGTCCGGCTCGATGCAGGACGTGCCGGACGGCGCGCCGTCGGGCAGCCCCAGCAAGTGGAACATCGTCGTCCCGGCGCTCCAGCAGATCGTGACCGCCACGCAGAGCTCGATCTCCTGGGGGATGAAGACCTTCCCCGAGGCGTACACCGATTCGATGTCCGACTGCGCGGGCGGGATCACCAGCGCCATCGACGTCAAGATCGCGGCGATGGACGGCACGCTCATGAACAGCACGATCACGGCGACCACCCCGAACGGCTCGGGGACGCCGACCCCCGACGCCGTCACGGCGGCGGCGGCCTACCTCAAGACCGTCACCGACACCAACCCCAAGTACCTCTTGCTGGCCACCGACGGCGAGCCGGACTGCGTGGGGACCACCAAGGACTCGAGCAGCGCCGACACGGCGGCGGTCACCGCGGTCTCGAACGCGCTGACCGCCGGGTTCCCCACCTTCGTGATCGGCATCTCGACCTCCAAGAACAGCGCCAACACCGAGCTGGAGGCGCTGGCCAAGGCCGGCGGCGAGGGGATCGCCAACTCGAACCCGCTGGCCAGCCACTACTACGTGGCCAACGACGCCACCGACCTGGTCTCGGCCCTGCAGGCCATCACCGGCCAGATCTCGAGCTGCCTCTTCCCGCTCAACCCGCCGCCGCCGGTGCTCAACGATCCGACCAAGCTGGGCGTCTACATCGGCGCCGGGATGACCAAGGTCCCCTACGACGCCAACAAGTCCGACGGCTGGGCTTACACCGACTCCACCGACACCGCCGTCGAGGTCTACGGCCAGTGGTGCGACATGGTGCAGGCGGCCGGCGCCGGCGCCACCCAGATCATCTTCGGCTGCCCGTCGATCAACGTCCCGTAGGAGAGGTCGCCGCCGGGTGCGGCCACAGGAAGTGGTGGCCGTTGGTGCAGACGTAGGGGGCACGCCCGTCGGGGCCGGGCGCGCCGACCGCGATGCCCGCCTTGCGGCAGGGCGGGCCCGCCTGCGGCTCGTCGCGGTGATTGCACCACGGCTCTACCTTCGCGCTCTCGTCCAGCGTGGTCGTTCGGATGGCCATCGTCGTCGCTCCTCCGGGCGCCGATCATACGGCCTCGGCCGCGGCGCGCCCAGCGCGAGCTACAGCTCGAACTGGAAGTAGTCGCGGGCGTTCCGGAAGCAGACATCCTCGACCAGCGCGCCCAGCAGCAGGCGGTCGTTCGGCAGGAGGCCGCGCTCGACGTCCTGCCCGATCAGGTTGCAGAGCAGGCGCCGGAAGTACTCGTGGCGCGAGAACGACAGGAAGCTGCGCGAGTCGGTCAGCATGCCCACGAACCGCGACAGCAGCCCCAGGCTGGAGAGCGCGTCGAGCTGCTTGCGCATCCCGTCGAGCTGGTCGAGGAACCACCAGGCGCTGCCGAGCTGCATCTTCCCCGGCGTGGTGCCGTCGTTGAAGCTGCCGATCACGGTGGCGAAGGCCTCGTTGTCGGCCGGGTTCAGGTTGTAGACGATGGTCTTGGTCAGCTGGCCGGCGGCGTCGAGGCGGTCGAGGAAGCGGGCCAGCGCGATCGCCTGCGGGAAGTCGCCGATGGCGTCGTAGCCGGTGTTGGGGCCCAGCGCCGCCAGGCCGCGCGCGCTGGTGTCGCGCAGCGCCCCCAGGTGGAACTGCTGCGCCCACCCGCGCCGGTGGTCGAGCGCCGCCAGATCGAAGAGCAGCGCCGACCGCAGCTTCTCGACCTCGTCGGGCGCCGGCGCCTGCCCGGCCCGCGCCTTGGCGAAGATCGCCGCCGCCTCGCGCTCGGTGTAGTCGGCCGCGTACACGCGCTCGAGGCCGTGGTCGGAGGCGCGGCAGCCGGCCGCGTGGAAGGCGTCGTGCCGCTTGGCGAGCGCGTCGCGCAGCTCGTCGAGCGTCCGCACCTCCCCTGGCGCGCCCGCCGCCGCGCCCAGCGCGTCGACCCAGGCGTTCCAGCCGGCGAGGTCCTGCAGCGCCAGCGCCTTGTCCGGCCGCCAGGTCGGGTAGAGCTTGGTGAAGGCGCCGCTCCGCCCGGCGTGGCGCGCGTGCGGCGCCAGGTCGTCGACGGGGTCGTCGGTGCTGCAGACGACCCGCACGTCGAACTGGCGGAGGAGCCCCTGGGTGGTGAAGCCGTCCTCGCCGAGCTTGCGGTTGCAGTGGTCGAAGATCTCGCGCGCCGTCTCGGGACCCAGCAGCTTGCCGCGCACGCCGAAGGGGAACCGCAGCTCGAGGTGCGTCCAGTGGTAGAGCGGGTTGCGCAGCGTGTGGGGGACCGTCCTGGCCCAGGCGGCGAACTTCTCCCAGTCGTCGGCGTCGCCGGTGATGGCCCGCTCGGGGACGCCGTCGACCCGCATCGCCCGCCACTTGTAGTGATCGCCGTCGAGCCAGATCTCGGTGATCGACCGGAACCGGTGATCGTCGGCCACCTGCTGCGGCGACAGGTGGCAGTGGTAGTCGAGGATCGGCTGCTTGGCCGCCACCCCATGGTAGAGGTCGACGGCGGTCGGCGATTCGAGCAGGAAATCTTCGTCGAGGAACGGCTTCACGGGCGGGCTCCGAAGGCGCGAGGGCGATCGTTACTCGGTGACGACCACGTTGTCGAACTCCGCCGTGCCGTTGTTGACGATGAGTCCGATGCCGCCGGTGGAGAGCGTGGAGTCCATCACCATGCTGACCCGGGGGACGCCGTTGACCGAGACGGAGATCGTCGAGCCGTGCATGTCGAGCACGAAGGTGTAGACCGTCCCCAGCACGGCGTCGCCGGTCGTCGACTTGCTCTTGGTCCCCAGCGTGGTGGTGCTGCCGTTGAGGCGGACGCGGAGCTGCACGGCGCCGCTGTCGTCCATGTAGGCCTCGTAGTAGTTCCCCTTGTCGCTGCCCAGGGTGAAGCGGCCGAACACGCCGAACTCGAAGCTCGACCCGGAGACCATCTTGATGTCGACCTGGAACGTGTAGTCGG
>DASZVW010000888.1:0-5124 GCA_035546895.1 Polyangia bacterium | reverse complement strand
GCGGCCCCAGCAGGATGTTGATCCCGTTCGCCAGCCAGAGCGCGCGCATGGTGATCGCCGCGTCCCCGGCGCCGCGGAAGGCGGCGTTGATGAGGAACAGCAGCAGGATGCTGACGTCGCCGATCAACATGACCCGGGCGTACCCGGACCCCACGGCGCGCACGGCGGGCGAGGCCCCCATCGCGCCGAGGAGGGTGGGGCCCAGGATCCCGCCCGCCGTCCCGATCACCGCCGCCAGCCCGACGCCGATGAAGATCGCCTGCGCGGCGGCGCGCGCGGCGCCGTCGGCGTCCTTGGCGCCGGTGCGGCGCGAGACCACCGCCCCCACGCCCATCGCCATCCCCATGCCGACGGCGTAGACGATGGTCAGCAGGCTCTCGGTGAGGCCCACGGCGGCGACGGCGTCGGCGCCCAGCTTGGAGACCCAGAAGATGTCGGCGACCGCGAAGATCGACTCCATCACCATCTCCAGCACCATCGGGACGGCGAGCAGCAGGATGGCGCGCCCGAGCGGCATCGCCGTCAGGTCGCGGCGAGAGCCGCCCAGCGCCTCGCGCACGAGGGGCCAGAACCGCTCCTCGACGGGCGGCGCGGCGGCGGGCTCAAGTGGTTCGATCTGCGAGGTCGACATCTCTACTCTCCGTGGCGTTGGGTTGCCCCGCCGGAGAGGCCGTCGATCGTCGTGGGCTCGACCCGACGATCCCCGGCCCGTCCGGCCGGGGTCGTCTTCCGCGAGCTCTACCCGCGCAGGACCCGGCCGGCGCCGTCGATGACGGCGCGCGGGAACGGATTCGGGACGCGGTTACTCATGGCTGCGGACAAAGGTACGCGGGCGGATCGGGGATGACAAGCTACAACTTCGGTCAGGCGGCCGCCGCGCCCGGCGCCAGATCGAGCGCCACCGCGGCGCCGTGGACGACGGCGGCGATGCGGACGGCGTCGTGGACCTGGTCCTCGCCGAGACCGCCGGCCAGGACCACCTGCTCGTGTGATTTCAGGCAGGTCTCGCAGCCGTTGATGGCGCTCACCGCCAGGCAGAAGAGCTCGAAGTCGAGCTTCGGCCCGGCCGGCTTGGCGATCCGGTTCATGCGCAGCCGGGCGGGCTTGTCGGCGTAGACGTCGCGCCCGATCAGGTGCCGGAACCGGTAGTAGACGTTGTTCATCCCCATCAGCGCGGCGGCGGCGAGGCCGTCGTCGAGCGCCGCCGCGTCGGTCTGGGTGCGCGCCTCGGCGAGGACGGCCTCGCGCAGGCGGGCGTTGCGCGAGGCGACCGCGGCGGCCACCGCGGTCCCCCAGCGCTGCGCCGGCGAGAGCGAGCTCTCGGCCAGCACCGCCTGCAGGTTCAGCTTCAGATCGCGCGCGGCGTCCGGCAGGGCCTCGCGCGCCTCGTCGAGGAGCGACATCACGTCACCTGCAGGGTGGCGTCGCCCTTCTGCCAGTTGCAGGGGCAGAGCTCGCCGGTCTGGAGCGCGTCGAGCACGCGCAGCACGTCGTCGACGTTGCGGCCGACGTCGAGGTCGGTCACCGAGACGAACCGGATGGTCCCCTCGGGGTCGACGATGAAGGTGGCGCGCATGGCCACCCCCTCGGTGGGGTGCAGGATCCCCAGCGCCTTCGAGAGGTCGTGCTTGATGTCCGACAGCATCGGGAACGGCAGGTCCTTGAGGTCGGGGTGGCTCTTGCGCCAGGCGACGTGGACGAACTCGTTGTCGGTGCTGACGCCCAGGACCTGCGCGTCGCGGTCGGCGAAGTCGCGGTTCTTCTTCCCGAACGCCGCGATCTCCGTCGGACAGACGAAGGTGAAGTCCTTGGGCCAGAAGAAGACGACCTTCCACTTGCCCGGGTACTCCTCGCTGGTGACGTCCTGGAACTCCTTCCCCTTCTCGAGGCTGACGGCCCCCTTCAACTTGAACGCTGGAAACTTGTCTCCGATGGTCAACATGGTCTCGAACCTCCTCGGCCTTCAAGGTGCCGTCCGGCGGACGATAGCGCCAAGACATCGTCTTTATCCATGTCATAGTCAGAGCCTATGACACGGCTCCGGCCCCACGCCTTCACCACCCGCCAGCTCCAATACGCGGTGGCGGTGGCCGAGGCGCGCAGCTTCCGGCGGGCGGCCGCCCTCTGCGGCGTCTCGCAGCCCTCGCTGAGCGCGCAGCTCGCCCAGCTCGAGGCGGCGCTGGGGGTCCGCCTGTTCGAGCGCGACCGGCGGCGCGTGCTCGCCACCCAGGCCGGCGAGGAGGTGGTGGCCCGCGCCCGCCGGCTGCTGGTGGAGACCGACGACCTGGCCGACGCCGCCCGGCGGCTGGCCGATCCGCGCGCGGTCACGCTCCGGCTGGGCGTCATCCCCACCATCTCGCCGTACCTGCTGCCGCGGATCGTGCCGGCGCTGCGTGAAGCCGAGCTGGCGGTCCGTTGGACCGAGGACAAGACCCCGGCGCTGGTCCAGGCGGTCGAGGCGGGCGCGCTCGACGGCGCCCTGCTGGCGCTGGAGGCCGATCTCGGCGACCTCGAGCGGGAGCCGCTGGCGCGCGATCCGTTCGTGCTGGCGGCGCCGCCCGGCCACCCGCTGGGGCGGCGCAAGGCCGCGGCCGAGCTCGGCGAGCTGCGCGGCGCCGACGTGCTGCTGCTCGACGACGGGCACTGCCTGCGCGATCAGGCGCTGGCGGTCTGCGCGCACGCGCGCACGCACGAGCTCGACTTCCGCGCCACCAGCCTCCCCACGCTGGCGCAGATGGTGGCGGCCGGCGCGGGGGTCACGCTCCTCCCGCGGCTGGCGGTGGCCGCCGAGACGCGCCACGCCGCGCTGGCCATCCGGCCGCTGGCCGACGCGCGCGCCTTCCGCACGCTCGGGCTCTGCTGGCGGCGCACCTCGCCGCTCGGTCCGGCGCTGCGGCAGATCGCGGCCGCGATCCGGCCGCTGGCCACGGCCGAGGTGGCCGCCGGGCGCCGCCCCCGCTGAGCTTGGGGCCGCCGTTCCGCCTTGCGGCGTTCCCCGACGTCGCCAACTTCTTCGATGAAGGAAATGCTGGACGGGAAAAGGAGGGGGCCATGACCATCGTGCTTGGAACGAGGTTCCTGCGGTACGGGCTCATCGCGGGCGGGTTGTTCGTCGCGGAGGGGGCGGGCCAGGCGGCCGACGCGCCGTCGACGGCCCAGGTCCTGGGCGATCTCCACCAGTCGGACCAAAAGGAGATCCAGGCCGGCCGGATCGCCCAGAAGCAGGGGCAATCGAGGGCGGTCAAGGACTACGGCAAGATGCTGGTCAAGGACCACGTGGCCGCCGACAAGAAGGTCGCCGAGCTGGCCACCAAGGAGAACATCGACCTGCAGGCGAGCACGCCCGCGGCCGGCGCCAACGACATGGGGACCATGGCCACCGGGCCCGGCTTCGACCAGAAGTTCGCGCAGGAGATGGTCGACGATCACCGCAAGGACATCGCCGCGGTGACCGAGGCGCGCGACAACACCAGCGACCCGCAGCTCAAGACGCTGCTGACCGACATGCTGCCGACGCTGGAGAAGCACGAGAGCGCGGCGCAGAAGATCATCGACTCGAAGGGGAAGAAGTAAGGCCGCTCTCGAGCAGCGCGCGCGCCGCCCGCAGGTCGGCGACCAGCCCGGCGAGCTCGCGCGCGCGGTCCTGGGGGCGCCCGCGCAGGATCGCCGCCGGGTGGATGGTGGCGACGGCGGGCGGCCCGAACGGCGTGGGGACGGGGCGCCCGCGATCGCGGGTCACCCGGAAGTCGGGCCCCAGCACCGACTGCGCCGCGGTGGCCCCCAGGCAGACGAGCACTTGCGGCGCCACGGCGGCGATCTCCGCCGCCAGCCAGGGGCGGCAGGCGCGGATCTCCGAGCCGTTGGGCTTCTTGTGGAGGCGCGGCTTGCCGCGCTCGCCCGGGACCCACTTGAAGTGCTTGACCGCGTTGGTCAGGTAGATGGCGCGCCGGTCGATGCCCGCCGCCGCGAACGCCTGATCGAGGAGCCGCCCGGCCGGGCCCACGAAGGGGAGGCCGCGCTGATCTTCTTGATCGCCCGGCTGCTCGCCGATGGCCAGCAGCGCCGCGTGGGCCGCGCCGGCGCCGAACACCGTCTGCGTGGCGTGCGCCCACAGGGGGCAGGCGCGGCAGTCGCGGGCGGAGGCCCGCAAGGCATCCAGCTTCGAGGTCACCGCGGCCGCCTCACCCGGTGAACGTAGTGACGCGCCGGCCTGGTCGCCACGGCGCCTGGCGTTTTCGGAGCTACGGGAACGAAAGTCGCGCTACGATTCTCCCCGCTCACCCTTAGCTCTTACGGAGGCCTCTCTTGAGCTCGATCCGCTTCGCTCGCGCCACGGCGGCGATCTGCCTGGCGTCCTCGCTCGCCTGTGGGGCGAGCTCCTCGGGAAAATCCGGCACCGGCGGGGGGAGCGGGGGCGCGGCGCCGACCGGCAGCGGCGGCACGGTGTCGACCGGCAGTGGCGGCGCGACCGGCAACGGCGGCACGACCGGCAGCGGCGGCGCGACGGGCGGGAGCAGCGCCCAGGGGGGCGCCAGCGCCTCCGGCGGCGCCACCGGCAGCGGCGGCGACCCGGCGCCGACGGGGCCCTACACCTGGAAGAACGTGGCCATCGGCGGTGGCGGCTTCGTCTCCGGGATCGTCTTCAGCCCGGCGCAGAGCGGTCTCGTTTACGCCCGCACCGACGTGGGCGGGTTCTACCGCTCGACCGACGGCGGCGCGCACTGGACGCCGCTCACCGACCAGTACCCGGCCTCCCAGGGGAACTACCTCGGCGGCGAGAGCATCGCCCCCGATCCGACCGACGCCCGCATCGTCTACGCGGCGGCCGGGATGTACGAGACCAGCGGCAACGGCGTCATCCTCCGCTCGACCGACCAGGGGGCGAGCTGGACGGTCAATACCATCGGCGTCCCCATGGGCGGCAATGACACCGGGCGCGGGATGGGCGAGCGGCTGGCGGTCGATCCCGACAACAACGCCATCCTCTACTTCGGCAGCCGCGGCAGCGGGCTCTACAAGAGCACCAACTCGGGCGCCAACTGGTCCAAGGTGACCGCCTTCCCGGCCACCGGCGACGTCGCCGCCACCGGCACCAGCTGGGGGCTGCCGGTGGTGGTGTTCGAC
>DASZVW010000887.1:0-3021 GCA_035546895.1 Polyangia bacterium | reverse complement strand
CGGCGCCGAGCGGACGCGCACCCCCGGCCCGCCGCGCGACGTCGACGCCCGCCTCATCGCCGACGCCACCATGCCGCGGCCGCACGCGGCGGTGGTCCCCACCGGTCACGAGGTGCTGGTGGTCGACGACGAGGCGGTGGTGCTCACCGTGCTGCGCGAGGCGCTCCGCCGCGGTGGCTACCGGGTCACCACGGCCGCCTCGGCCGAGGAGGCGATCGACCTCATGCACAAGCGGCGCTTCGATCTGGTGCTGACCGACAAGAACCTGCCGGGCGCCTCCGGGCTCGACGTGCTGCGCGCCGCCCGCACCTTGACCCCCGCGCCCGCCATCGTGCTCATCACCGGCTACAGCTCCTACGACTCGGCGATCGAGGCGATGGACATCGGCGCGCTCGACTACATCGAGAAGCCGATCCGCGACGTCGACGACCTGCGCTTCCGGATCAGGCGCGCGCTGTCGCGGCGGGACGAGCAGCTCGCGCGCCCCAAGCCGACCCGCACCGCCGGGCGCGCCGGGCGCGTGCTCCTGGTGGAGGTGGAAGGGCAGCGGCGGCAGCTCCTGGCCGACTACCTCGGCAAGGTGCACCACGTGACCGCCGCCAAGGACGGCGACGAGGCGCTGGAGCTGCTCAAGAGCGATCACTTCGACCTGGTGCTGGCCGACCGCCACCTCCCCGGCGTCTCCGGGCTGCGGGTGATCGAGCACGCGCAGCAGATGCTCCCGCACTGCGCCTCGGTGCTCTACACCGCCTATCCTTCGTACGACTCGGTGCAAGAGGCGTTCGCCGCCGGCGTCGACGCGTATCTGGTGCGCCCGGGCGCCGATCTGAAGAAGCTGGGCGAGAAGGTCGCGGAAGCGCTCGGCGGACGCGGCGGAATTTTGTTAGGGTGAAGGGCCCGGACGGTTCGAACGCTTCAAGGCACTCATGCGCATCGCATTCACCCACAATCTGCGGCTGACCGACAGCGAGGACGAGGCGGAGTTCGACAGCGTCGAGACGGTCGACGCCATCGCGGCGGCGCTGCTGGGCGGCGGCCACGAGGTGGAGAAGATCGAGGTCACCGGCCCGGCCTCGCGGCTGGCGGCGCGCATCGAGTCCTACGGCCCCGACCTGATCTTCAACACCGCCGAGGGGCGGCGCGGGCGGGCGCGCGAGGCGTTCTACCCGGCGATGTTCGAGGAGCTGGGGTTCCCCTACACCGGCTCCGACGCCTACGTGCTGACGGTGACGCTCGACAAGTGGCTCACCAAGCTGGTGCTCGCCAAGCGCGGCATCGACACCCCGCGCGCGCGGCTGGTCACGCCCGACGAGCTCCGGCGGCTGCGCGATCCGGGGACGCTGGGGCTGGCGCTGCCGGTGATCGTCAAGCCGAACTACGAGGGCTCCTCGAAGGGGATCGCCGACGACGCGGTGGTGCGCGACGCGCGCGCGCTCGGCGAGCTCCTGCCGCGGGCGCTGCGGGCCTACCCGAGCGGCGTGCTGGTCGAGGAGTTCGTGGCCGGCACCGACGTGACGGTCCCGTTCCTCGAGGGGCGCGGCGACGACGGCGTGCTCTTGCCGGTCGACTACGTCGTCGATCCGCCGGCGCGCAGCCGCTTCAACCTCTACGACTACCGGCTCAAGTCGGCGGAGGCGAGCAAGGTCGAGGTGCGCTGCCCGCCCGAGCAGCCGCGCGACGTCGTCTCCCGCCTGCGCGCCATCTCCAAGATGGCGGTGCGCGCGCTCGGCGTCCGTGACGTGGGGCGCATCGACTTCCGGATCGGCGAGGACGGGCGCATCTACCTGCTGGAGGTCAACGCGCTGCCGTCGCTGGAGCCGGGGGCCAGCCTGTTCGCCGCGGCGGCGCGCGAGGGGCTCGACTACGGCGAGTCGCTGCAGGCGATCGTGGAGAGCGCGGCCAAGCGGCAGGGGCTGGTGGTCAAGCCGGGCGCGCGCCGGCGCCGCCCGGCCGACCCGCTGCGCATCGGCTTCACCTTCAACGTCAAGCGCGTCGACTCCAAGGGGGGGAACGACGCCGAGGCGGAGTACGACGCGCCCGAGACGATCGACGCCATCAAGGACGCGCTCGAGAGCTACGGCCAGGTGGTGCTGCTGGAGGCCGACGCCGAGCTGCCGCGCCAGCTGATGGAGACGCCGGTCGACCTGGTCTTCAACATCGCCGAGGGGGTGGCGGGCCGGAACCGCGAGGCGGCGGTGCCGGCGCTGTGCGAGCTGATGGGGATCCCTTACACCGGGTCGGACGCGGCCACGCTGTCGATCGCGCTCGACAAGGCGCTGTCCAAGCGGGTGCTGCTGCAGCACGGGATCCTGACCGCCGAGTTCCAGGTGATGGAGACCGGGCGCGAGCGGCTGTCGTCGAAGCTGAAGTTCCCGCTCATCGTCAAGCCGAATCAAGAAGGGTCGTCGAAGGGGGTCAGCGCCTCGGCCTCGGTGGTCGACGACGAGGAGTCGCTGCGCGCGGTGGTGCGCGAGCTCATCGACCGCTACCGGCAGCCGGCGCTCATCGAGGTCTACATCCCGGGGCGCGAGTTCACCGTCGGCCTGCTGGGGGATCGCCGCCCGCGCGTGCTGCCGCCGATGGAGATCCTGTTCAAGGACAAGTCGAACCAGCGGCCGGTCTACGACTACCAGATCAAGCAGGAGTGGGAGAAGCACGTCGCCTACCAGTGCCCGGCGCAGCTCTCGCCCGGCGAGCTGAAGGCGATCGAGCGCGTCTGCCGCGAGACCTTCGCCGCGCTCGACTGCCGCGACGTCGCGCGCGTCGACCTGCGCGTCACCCCCAAGGGAGACATCTACGTCATCGAGGTCAACCCGCTGCCGGGGCTGACGCCCGGCTACTCCGACCTCTGCCTGATCGCCACGGCGGCGGGGATCGAGTACCGGACGCTGATCGGCGAGATCCTCGAGGGGGGCTTGAAGCGCCTGCGCGAGAAGCGCCGCGAGGCCAAGACCGAGGCGCGCGGCGAGGCCAAGCCGGCGCCCGCCGCGGGCAACGGGAACGGCCACGCCGGCGGGAACG
>DASZVW010000886.1:0-3903 GCA_035546895.1 Polyangia bacterium | reverse complement strand
CGGGTCGCGCAGCTCGGCCAGCAGCGCGGCGGCGGTGTCATAGCGATCGCGCGGCGCCCGCTGGATCGCCTTCAAGATGATCGCCTCCACCGCCGGGTCGAGGTGGGGGAGGAAGTACGAGGGCGGCTTGGGGTCCTCGTTGGCCTTGGCGCGCAGGAGCGCGTTGGCGTTGGAGCTGGAGAACGGCAGGTTCTTGGTCAGCATCTCGTACAGCATGGTGCCGACCGCGTAGACGTCGGTGCGGGCGTCGCCGCGCCGGCCGCCGATCTGCTCGGGGGCCATGTAGTCGGGCGTGCCGAGCGTAGCCGAGAGGCCGGTCCAGGTGAGCCGCCGCTTCGACTCGTCGAGCGCGATCCCGAAGTCGAGGATCTTCACTTTCCCCTCGGCGGTGAGGAGAATGTTCTCCGGCTTGATGTCGCGGTGGATGACGCCCTTCTCGTGCAGGTAGCAGAGCGCCTCGGTGACCTGGCGGGCGATGTCCAGCGCGCGCTCGACGGGCAGGGGCGCGTCGGCCTGGATGACGCTGCGGAGCGAGCGCCCGTCGACGTACTCCATCGCCATGTACATCCGGCTCTTGGCGCGCGGCTTCATCACCTTGACCACGTTGGGGTGATCGAGCCTTTGCCCCATCTCCTCCTCGCGCTTGAAGCGCTCGAAGAACACGACGTCGCTCTCCAGCTGCGGGTGGGGGATCTTGAGCGCCACCTGCGCGCCCCCCTCGGTGTCGACGGCCTTGAAGATCGACGCCATCCCGCTGCGCGCCAGCAGCTCGCCGAGCTCGTACTGGTCGAGCTTTTCGCCGACGACGGGCTCGCGCATCAGCCGCGCGCCAGGGCAGACATGCGGGGCAACTTACCATGAACGCCGGGGGCGAGACCCGGTTCGCGCTGGAGGTGGCGACGCTCACGGACGTCGGCACCGAGCGCGACCACAACGAGGACCACTGCGGCGAGCTCTTGGAGGGCGACGGCTGCGGCCTGCTGGTGGTGGCCGACGGCGTCTCGAGCGCCGAGGCGGGCGAGACCGCCAGCCAGACCGCCGTCGACGCCACCCTGAAGACCTTCAGCGAGCAGCCGCCCGGGACCGCCACGCCCAAGCGCCTCTACCGCGCCGTGCAGCAGGCCAACATCGAGGTCTACGACCTGGCCACCGTGGTCCCCGAGCTGCGGGGGATGACCACCACGCTGACCGCCGTGGCGGTCGACCGCGGCGAGCTGACCGCGGCGCACGTGGGCGACAGCCGGCTCTACCTGCTGCGCGGCGGGCGGCTCACCCAGCTCACCAAGGACCACACCGTGGCCGGCGAGAAGTCGCGGATGGGGCTCATGAGCAAGCGCCGCGCGCGCGAGAGCCCCGACAAGTCGGTCCTGACGCGCAGCCTGGGGCGCGAGCTGATCGTCCCCGTCGACCGCCTCTCGAACCGCGTCTACCGCGGGGACGCGCTGCTGGTCTGCAGCGACGGCCTCTACAACGTCCTCGACGACCAAGAGATGGCCGGGCTCCTGGCCGAAGGCGACGCCCCGGCCGCCTGCCGCCGCCTCATCGAGGCCGCCAACGCCCGCGGGACCCTCGACAACCTGAGCGCCGCCGTCCTCCGCGTCCTCGACGGCCCCCCGCCCCCCCCGGCGTCCGCGGGCCTGGGCGGCAAGCTGCGGGCCCTCTTCGGTCGTCGCGGTGGTTGAAACTCACCGCGCCCTCAAGTAAGGATCCGGCCCGCCAGAGATTCCGGAGAGGTGGCTGAGTGGCCGAAAGCGCCTGATTCGAAATCAGGTTTGGGCGCAAGTCCAACGTGGGTTCGACTCCCACCCTCTCCTCCAATAGAGCAGGACCCCCCGAGGGGTTCCTGCGACCTCCCGCGATGGGGTCGACCGGGCAAAGCCCGTCCGCCCCCTACGCGGTTCACCTCTGAAAACTGAATAACCAACACGTGCTCTGAGAGGTAGATCGCGTCGAGGGCGGACGAGCTCTGCTCGGCCGACCTCATCGCGGGAGGTTTCAGGAACCCTCCCAGGGTTCCTGTGTTGCCGGAGAGATGCCCGAGTGGCCGAAGGGGCACGATTGGAAATCGTGTGTACCGAAAGGTACCGAGGGTTCGAATCCCTCTCTCTCCTCGACGAGATTCGGGTCAGCCGGCCAGGAAGGCGGCTGGCGATGTGTTCTCCGGACGGTGTCTTCGGAGCAGGAGGGCGCGCACGAGTCGCTTGGCGTGGCGCGCTCGTCTACGCCGTGGGCCCTTCGGGCCGAGATCGAGGCTGCGGAAGAGGTCGATTGGGAGCCACGGGCTACGCGCGCAACTCCTCGAGCTTCGCGCGGACCGCCTCGGCGTGGCCGGCGGCCTTCACGCGGGCCCAGTGGTGGGCGATCTTGCCGTCGGGCGAGATGATCGCCGTCGAACGGATGACGCCGATCGACTTCTTGCCGTAGAGGACCTTCTCGCCCCAGGCGCCGTAGGCCGTCATCGCCTTGTGCTCCGGGTCGGAGAGCAGGCGGACCTTGAGCTTGTACTTGGCGATGAACTTGCGGTGGCTCTCGGTGGTGTTGGGGCTGCAGCCGACCACCACCGCGTCCAGCTTCTCGAAGTCCTTGAGGCCGTTCGTGAAGTCGCAGGCCTCGGTGGTGCAGCCGGGCGTGTCGTCGTTGGGATAGAAGTAGAGGACCAGCCAGCTCCCCTTGAAGTCGCCGAGCTTGACGGTCTCGTCGTCCTGGTCGGGGAGGGAGAAGGCGGGGGCTTTCTGTCCAACGGCGAGGGGCTTTTCTTTGTCGGCGGCCATGGCCCCGGTCTTACCACGAGCGGACCTGACGGCCGGGCTGGATCTCGGCGCCGTTCTGTGACACATAAGGGGCGGTCCCGGGCGACGGAACGCCAGTGAACCCCGCCAGGCCCGGAAGGGAGCAACGGTAACCAGCCGACCGGGTGCTCGGGGCCATTACATTTCAGCCGTGGCCGAAGTCGTCTACCTCATCAACGACATGCTGTTCTCGTCGAAGCTGCGCGAGACGGCGAAGACGGCCGGCGTGACCGTGCAGCCGGCGCGCGAGCCGGCGGCGTTCGCGGCCGCGGCGCGCGAGGCCAAGCTGGCCATCGTCGACCTGCGGCTGCCGGCGGCGCTGGAGGCGCTGGAGGCTCTGGGCGGCGCGCCCGGCGTGCGTACCGTCGGCTTCATCGATCACGAGAAGACCGACGTCATGGCCGCGGCGCGCGCCAAGGGGTGCAGCGACGTGATGGCCAAGGGGCAGTTCGCGAACGCGCTCCCCAAGCTGCTGGCCGCCGTGGTCGCCGCCCGCTAGCGCGACATGAGCGCCGGCCGCGAGTCCCTCCCCGGAAGACGCGCGGACCGAGCGACGGCCGCCTGGCTCGGCGTCGGGGCGCTGGCGCTCTACCTGGTCACGCTCTGCCCGACGATCTTCGTCGAGGACTCGGCGGAGTTCTCGACCGCGGCGGCGGTGCTGGGCGTCCCGCACCCGCCCGGATATCCGCTCTACACGATGCTGGCGGGGGCCTTCGTGCGGCTGGTCCCGCTCGGCGACGCCGGGTACCGCTCGAACCTCTTCTCGGCAGCCTGCGGCGCGCTGGCCGTGGTCGCGCTGTGGGTCCTGCTGCGCCGGCTGGCGATCGGTCGCCTGGCCGCCCTCGCCGCCGCGATCTGCTTCGCCGTCGGCCAGACGTTCTGGTCGCAGGGGCTGGCCGCCGAGGTGCACACGCTGAACGCCCTCCTGCTGGTCGGCGCGCTGCTGGCCGTCCATGCCGCCGCCGAGCGCCCCGCCACGGGCGCGTTCGCCGCGACGGGGCTGCTGGTCGGGCTGCTGGTCGGGCACCGCAACCTGAACGCGCTCCTGGTCCTCGGGTTTCCGCTCGAGCTCGAGCTCGCCCGGCGGCGCGCCGGCGCGCCCCCACGGCTGTGG
>DASZVW010000885.1:0-2839 GCA_035546895.1 Polyangia bacterium | reverse complement strand
CCGCGTGCTGCTGAACTTCGACGGCGAGGCCGAGGGGATCACCGCCGTGGCGCTGATCGAGCAGCTCCTGGCCGCGCTGCCGGAGATGCCGTGACCGCCGCCGGCCAGGCCGGCGCCGACGGCGCCAGCCGGTTCGACGACCGCTTCCTGCGCCGGCTGGAGTCGCTGGCGCTCACCATCCGCCGCACCACCGCGGGGCGCGCGCACGGCGTGCGGCGCAGCCGCCGCGTGGGCGCCGGGCTGGAGTTCGCCGACCACCGCGACTACGCCCCCGGCGACGATCTCCGCTACCTCGACTGGAACCTCTACGGGCGGCTCGAGCGGCGCGCGCTCCGCCTGTTCGAGGAGGACGAGGACCTGTCGATCGATCTGCTGATCGACGCCAGCGCCTCGATGGGGATGGGGCGGCCGCCCAAGCTGGAGCTGGCGCTGCATATCGCGGCCGCGCTCGCCTACGTCGGGCTCGCCAACCTCGATCGGGTGGCGGTGACCGCGCTGGGCGCCGAGCCCGCCGGCACGCCGCCGGCGCGCGGCAAGGGGCGGATCCTCCCCATCCTCCGCTTCCTCGACGGCGTGCGCGCGGACGGGCGGGCGCCGCTGGCGGCGGCGGTGCGCGAGCTCCTCAACCGGCGGAGCGGGCGCCGCCGCGGGCTGGTGGCGCTGGTCTCGGACTTCTACGACCCGGCCGGCGCGCGCGCCGCGCTGGACCTGGTCCGCCGCCACCGGCTGGAGGCGATCGCCGTCCAGGTGTCGGCGCCCGACGAGCTCGCGCCCGCGCTGCGCGGCGATCTCCAGCTCTGCGACGTGGAGACCGGCGAGGCGCGCGACCTGACCGTCTCGCCGCGCGCGCTCGCCGACTACGCCCGCCGGCACGCGGCGCTGCTGCGCAGCCTGACCGCTTACTGCCGCGAGCGGGCCCTCCCCTGCTTCACCGTCGTCTCCGACCAGCCGTTCGACGCCGTGGTGCTGCGGATGTTCCGGGCCGGCGGGCTCCTCGGCTGAGGCGGCGATGGACCTCGGGGGGCTCGCCCGGTTCGGCTCAGGCGCGCTGTCGGCGCCGGCGATCGCGCTGCTCGGCGCGGCGGGGGGCGGCGCCATCGTCGCCTGCTATCTGCTGCGGTTGCGCCGCCGCCGGGTGGTGGTCCCGTTCGCGCCGCTCTGGTTCGGGGCCGCCGGCGACGCGCGCGCCGCCCGCCGCGCCCGGCGCCTGCGCCACTGGCTGTCGCTGGCGCTCGCGCTGGCGCTCTTCGGAGCGCTGCTGGCGGGCGCCGCCGATCCCCAGCGCGCGGCGATCGATCGCGCGGGGCGCAGCCTGGTCCTCCTCGTCGACCGCTCGGCGTCGATGTCGGCCACCGACGAGCCGGGGACGCGCCTCGGCGCCGCCAAGCGCCGCGCCGCCGAGATCGCGGCCGGCCTGGGCCCCGCCGATCGCGCGCTGGTGGCCTCGTTCGCCGCCGACGCCAGCGCCGAGACCGGCTTCGAGTCCGATCCCTGGCGACTCGCCCGCGGCATCGCCGCCATCACCCCCAGCGACGAGCCGGGGGACCTGCCGCGCGCGCTGGCCTTCGCCGCCGCCGTGCTGCGCGGGCGCCCCCGCCCGACCGTGGTGCTGGTGAGCGACGGGGGCTTCGACGACGACGCCCGCCGCGCCGCGCCCGCCGATCCCGAGGGCCGCCCGCTCGACGTCCGCTACGCGCCGGTCGGGCGCCGGGGCGACAACGTGGGGATCCTGGCCCTCGCCGCGCGGCGCCTCCCCGCCGATCCCGGCCAGGTGGAGACCACCCTGGTCCTCCAGAGCTTCCGCCCCGCGCCCACCACCGTCGGCGTCGAGCTCACCGCCGCCGGCGTGGTGGCGGAGAAGATCGACGTCCCCCTCGGCCCCGGCGAGCGCCGGACGCTCCGGCTCGCCGACCTGTTCGCGCCCGGCGCCCGGATCGAGGCCCGGCTCGCCGGTCACGACGATCTCCCGCTCGACGACCGTGCGGTGGCGACGGTACCGCCGCTGCCGCGCCGCCGGATCCTGCGCGTGGGGGGCGCCGACCTCTACCTCGACGGCGCGCTCTTGAGCCTCGGGCGCGCGGTCCAGGTCGACCGGCTGGCCGCCGCCGACGCCGACCGCGCGCTGGCCCGCGCCGCCGACTACGACCTGGTGATCTTCGACGGCGTGACGCCCGCGAGGGCGCCCACCGCCGGGGGGTTCCTCTACTTCGGGCCGCAGGGCCCCGGCAGCCCCTTCGCGGCGCGCGGCCTGGTGCGCGATCCGGCGCTCGATCCGGCTTCGCTCCGGCGCGACCACCCGCTCCTGCGGCAGCTCGATCTCACCGACGTCAACGTGGCGGAGGCGCGCCGGCTGGCGCTGGCGCCGGGCGATCTCGCGCTGGCCGCCGCGTTCGGCGCCCCGCTGATCGTCGCCCGCGAGCGCCCCGGCCTGCGCGTCGCCGCGCTGGCGTTCGAGCCGCGCCGCTCCGATCTGCCGATGCGGCCGGCGTTCCCGCTCCTCCTCGCCAACACGCTCGCCTGGTCGGCCCGCGACGGCGGCGATCCGGGCGCGGCGCTCGGCGCCGGCGGCGGGACGGCCCGCCAGGCCCGCGAGTCGCACACCGCGCCGGTGGCCACGCTCGCGCTCGACGGGCGCGCGCTCCGCCCGCCCGATCCGCCGGTGCACCGCCCGCGCGCGCGCCTCGGGATCTGGGCGCTGGTGCTGGCGGCGGCGCTGCTGGTCTTCGACTGGGTCAGCTATCACCGGCGGTGGACGACGTGACGGCGCTGGCCGACGGCGCGCGCCTGGCGTTCGAGCGACCGGCCTGGCTGCTGTTGCTGGCGATCGCGCCGGCGCTGT
>DASZVW010000884.1:0-1716 GCA_035546895.1 Polyangia bacterium | reverse complement strand
CGATCATCGGCGGCGCCAAGGTCTCCGACAAGATCGGCGTGCTCGACAACCTGCTCGGCCGCGTCGACCAGATCCTGATCGGCGGCGCGATGGCCAACACCTTCCTCAAGGCCAAGGGGGGCCAGCTCGGGCGCTCGCTGGTCGAGGAGGACAAGCTGGCGCTGGCCCGGTCGTTCCTCCGCAAGGCCGAGGAGTCGACCGTCGACGTCCTGCTGCCGCGCGACGCGGTGGCCGCCGCCGGCATCAAGGCCGACGCCGGGCGCGTGGTGCAGGCGATGATGATCCCCGAGGACCTGGCGGCGCTGGACATCGGCCCCGAGACGGCGCGCGGCTTCGCCGACGCGATCGCGCGCGCGAAGACCATCTTCTGGAACGGCCCGATGGGCGTGTTCGAGTCCGACCCCTTCGCGGCCGGGACGCTGGCGGTGGCCAAGGCGGTGGCCGGCGCGGCCGGCGCGCTCTCGGTGGTCGGCGGCGGCGACTCGGTGGCGGCGGTGCACAAGAGCGGCCTCGCCGGCAAGATCACCCACATCTCGACCGGGGGCGGCGCCTCGCTGGAGTTCCTCGAGGGCAAGAAGCTCCCCGGCCTGGCGGCGCTCGAGAGCTGAGGACGACACCCCGATGGCGCGTACACGGCGACCCTTCTTCTGCGGCAACTGGAAGCTCAACGGCACCATCGCCGAGTCGCTGGCGCTGGCCAGCGACGTGCGCAACGGCGTGGCGGCGGTGCGCGACGTCGACGTGGCGGTGGCCCCCAGCTTCACCGCGCTCTACGCGGTGGCCAAGCGGCTCGAGGACGGGCCGGTCGCCGTCGCCGCGCAGGACTGCTACTGGGACGAGAAAGGCGCCTTCACCGGCGAGGTGGCGCCGTCGCAGATCGCCGACGCCGGCGGCAAGCTGGTGATCGTCGGCCACTCGGAGCGCCGGCAGCTGTTCGGCGAGCTCGACGCCGCCGTGAACCTCAAGGCCCGCGCCGCCCTGCGCGCCGGCCTCACCCCCATCGTCTGCATCGGCGAGACGCTGGCCGAGCGCGACGCTGGCGAGACGCTCGGCCGCGTGCAGGCGCAGCTCGACGGCGCGCTCCGCGACATGAGCGACGACGAGCTCGCGCGGGTGGTCGTCGCCTACGAGCCGGTGTGGGCCATCGGCACCGGGCGCAACGCCACCCCGGCGCAGGCGCAGGAGGTGCATCACTTCATTCGCACCCGCCTCGGGGCCCGGGCGGCGGCGCTGGCGCCCAGGCTGCGCATCCTCTACGGTGGCAGCGTCAAGCCGGACAACATCCGGGCGCTGATGGCCGAGCCCGACGTCGACGGCGGGCTGGTCGGCGGCGCCTCGCTGTCGGCCGAGTCGTTCATCCGCATCGTCAAAGAGGGCTCTGCCTCATGATCACGCTCCTGACCGTCATTCACGTCCTCGTCTGTCTGTTCCTGATCCTCGTCGTGCTGCTGCAAGCCGGAAAGGGCGGCGGCATGGGGATCGCGTTCGGCGGCGGCGGTGGCAGCCAGACCGTCTTCGGATCGTCGGGCGCGGGGAACTTCCTCACCCGGCTCACCTCGATCACGGCGGCGATCTTCCTGCTGACCTCGCTGGCGCTGGCGCACTTCTCCAGCCAGCAGGACTCGCGGCGCCTGCAGCGGCTGGCCGAGCGCAAGACGGCCGAGAAGAAGGCCGACGACGCGCGCGCCCAGCAACTGAAGACCGACATCGAGAAGG
>DASZVW010000883.1:0-1782 GCA_035546895.1 Polyangia bacterium | reverse complement strand
GCGCGGTCCGCCGGCGCGCGCACGCCCCCTACTCGAAGTTCACCGTCGGCGCGGCGGTGCTCGACGAGCGCGGGCGCGTCCACCTCGGCTGCAACCTGGAGAACGCCTCCTACGGCCTCACCGTCTGCGCCGAGCGGAACGCGGTCGCCGCCGCGGTGGCGGGCGGCGCCCGCCGGATCGCGGCCGTCGCGGTGGCCAGCGGCGCCATCCCGCCGGCCCTCCCCTGCGGCGCCTGCCGCCAGGTGCTCGCCGAGCTGGGCGCCCCCGACACCGAGGTGCTGATCGCCGGCCCGTCCGGCGGCGCCGAGCGCACCACCCTGGGCGACCTCCTGCCCCGCGCGTTTGTCCTCGACGGAACCCTCAAAGGGTTCCGCTCCTCCCGCGACGGGCTCCGGCGGCGAAGCCGCCCTCGCCCACGCGTGCTCCGCCCGCGCGCTACTTGACGACCACCACGCTCACCTCGCCCTCGCGGCGGGGGACGGTCAGCCCCACGTCGTGCGGGTGGTTCTCGAGCAGCAGGTCGACCCGCCCCTGCCCCACCTCGAGGCCGGTGATGCTCAGATCGCCGAGCGTCGGCGGCAGCACCGGGTGGACCAGCGACACCTGGCCGCGCGCGCCGTCGACGGTGATCCCCAGCGCCGCGCCGAGCAGCATGAACACCGAGGCCGCCGCCCAGGCCTGCGGGGCGCAGGCGACCGGGTAGAGCGTCGGCCCCTCGCCCCGGCGCCGCGAGAACCCGCAGAACAGCTCGGGCAGCCGGCGCAGGTCGACCATCTCGCTGGCCCCCAGCATCGCCTCGAACAGGCGCAGCCCCAGGTCGTCGAAGCCGTAGTTGGCGAAGCCCGCCGCGATGAGCGCGTTGTCGTGCGGCCAGACCGAGCCGTTGTGATACGACATCGGGTTGTAGCGAACCTCGGTGGAGGCCAGCGTCCGGATCCCCCAGCCCGAGAAGCTGCCGTCGCCCATCAGCGTCTCGGCGGTCCGCCGCGCCTCGGCCGGCCCGGCGATCCCGGTCCAGAGCGCGTGCCCCGCGTTCGAGCTGCGGACCCGGCAGGGGTGCTTGGCGCCGTCGAGCGCCAGCACGAACGTCCCCAGCTCCTCGTCCCAGAACTTCTCGGCGAACCGCGCCCGCAGCACCTCGGCCTTGCGCAGGTAGATCTCGGCGCGCCGCTCCTGCCCCAGCGCGGCCGCGATCTCGGCCGCCCCCCGGAAGGCGGCGTAGACGTAGCCCTGCACCTCGCAGAGGGCGATCGGCCCCTCGGCCAGCGCGCCGTCGGCGTGGAAGACCGAGTCGTGCGAGTCCTTCCACCCCTGCTGGACCAGCCCCTTGTCGGTCTGGCGCGCGTACTCGACGAACCCGTCGCCGTCGGCGTCACCGTCGCGCTCGATCCAGCCGAGCGCGTGGTCGACGTGCGGCGCCAGCGCGCGGATGAAGGCCAGGTCGCCGGTGCGGCGCAGGTAGGCCGCCGCCAGCATCACGTAGAGCGGCGTGGCGTCGACGCTGCCGTAGTAGCGCCCGAACGGCACCTCGCCCAGCGCCGCCATCTCGCCCCCCCGCGCCTCGTGCAGGATCTTCCCCGGCTGCGCGTCGCGCTCGGGCGAGCTCTCGGTGGCCTGGGTGGCGGCGAGGAAACCGAGCACGCCGCGCGCGATCTCGGGCGCGATCCAGAGCACCTCCATCGCGGTGATGATCCCGTCGCGCCCGAACGGCGTGCTGAACCAGGGGACCCCGGCGTAGGGGTAGGGTCCGTCGGGCGTCTCGGTGATCATCATCTGCAGGTC
>DASZVW010000882.1:0-3534 GCA_035546895.1 Polyangia bacterium | reverse complement strand
CCGATTTGCGGCCGGGCCAGCAGCCAGGTCCCGTAGGCGGTGATCGCCGCCAGCGCGGCCAGCCCGCCGTAGACCCACAGGCGGTCGCGCTTGCTGGGCGGTTCGACGGCCGAGGCGGAGGCCGACGACGGGAGCGTCGCGGCCGCCGGCTGGCTGCGGGCGGTGCGGCTGCGGGCGTCGCTCTTGACCTCGCTGTGGCCGCGCACGCCCGAGCCGGTCAGGACCCCCGGGCGCAGCGCCATGGTCGGCCCCTGCGTGGGCGGCTCGGCGCCCGGCGCCTCGATCCGCGCGCGGCGGTCGCCGGGGTCGACCTCCATGTCCAGCGCCGCGGTGGCGGTCTTGCGCCACTGCAGGAACTCGGCGGCGAACAGCCCCTTCATGTAGCTCGCCACCTGCAGCGGGCTGAACCCCTCGTTGCTGAAGGCGAACCGCTCGAGCGCCTGCGCCATCTCGTGGGCGCTGGCGAACCGGGCGTCGCGCCGCTTGCGGAGCGCGCGCATCACCACCGCGTCGAGCTCGGCCGGGACGTCGGCCACCTCCGACGGGCGCGGGATGGGGTCGTCGAGGATGGCCCGCATCGTCGCCAGCTCGGTCTCGCGGCGGTAGAGCCGCCGCCCGGTCAGCACCTCCCAGAGGACCACCCCCAGCGCGAACACGTCGGCGCGGTGGTCGACCTCCTCCGCCGAGGCCTGCTCGGGCGACATGTACTCGATCTTCCCCTTGAGGCCGCCGGGGCTGGTGTGGGCGACGCGGCCGAAGGCGCGGGCGACGCCGAAGTCGATCAGCTTGACCGCCCCCTCGAACGAGAGCAGCACGTTCTGCGGCGAGACGTCGCGGTGCACGACGCCCAGCGGCCGCCCGTCGCCGTCGGTGAGCGCGTGCGCGTAGCCGAGCCCGCTCGCCGCCTGGGCGACGATGTACGCGGCCAGCGCCGGGCTCGGGGGCCGGCGCTCGCGGGCCGCCTTGCGCAGCACCGCCGACAGCGGCTTCCCCTGCACCAGCTCCATGGCCAGGAAGTACTCCTCGCCGTCGTGCCCGACCTCGATGATGCGGACCACGTTGGGGTGGTCGAGCAGCGCCGCCAGGCGGGCCTCGTCGAGGAACATCCCGATGAACTGCCGGTTCTGCGCCAGGTGGGGGAGGATCCGCTTCACCACCAGCAAGGTGCGGTAGCCGGGCAGCTCGCCCGACAGCGCGAGGTAGACCTCGGCCATCCCGCCCGTCGCCAGGCGCCCGATGATCTGAAAGCGCCCCAGGCGCTTGACCGTGTCGTCCATCCGAGAGTGCGAGAGCCGCCCGCCCTGGCGGTGATCGGAGGGCGTACCAACGGTCATCTTCGCATTAAACTCCACCAGCTTCGGCGGAACTGGTCAAGTTGCCGCGGGGTTACCATCGCATTCTTGGCGGATAACCGCGGGGATGGACGCACATTGGGCGACAAGGGGCCGGCCCCCGACCCGATGCGAGGTCGAGATGGCAGCTTTCCCGGAAAGGACTATAATCTTGGCTTTTCCGGGAGATAGAATTGTGACCACGAAAGCTTACGCGAGGGTCTTCGAGGTTCTGGCGCTGGGCGGCCTGCTGGCCGGCGCCGGGTGCGCGGGTGTCAAACAGGTCTCCTCGACCGGCCAGGGCGGCAGCTCCGCTTCGGGCAGCGGCGGCTCCCTCGGAAGGGGCGGCTCCACCGGCGCGGGCGGGTCGGTGATCAAGCCGACCGGCTGCAACGGGCTCTGCACCGACTTCGAGCCGACGGCCGACAACCCGAACCCGATCTTCCAGGAGGGCGTGTCGACGAGCGTCGCCGGCATGTTCGGGACCCCCTCGGGGTCGCCCCCCTGCGTCACCGAGCCGGAGGACGGCTCGCTGTTCCCGAACAACTGGCTGGCCCCGCGGGTCCACGTCCCCAACAACACCGGCTACCTGAAGATCACGTTCCACGCCGACATGGAGTCGACCGACCTGGTCGCCTACGCGCAGGGGGACAGCTGGGCGCTGCCGAAGCCGCTCTGGATGGCCCTCGCCCAGCACATCGTCTCGCAGCCCGTCACCGTCACCGTGCAGACGCCGGGCGGCGGCGCGGCCACCTCGACCTTCACCATCGCGCCGGTGGGCGCCGGCGGCAGCATGGTCTTCTGGTCGGCCGATCCGAAGGCCGTCGGCAAGGACCTCTCGCAGACGACCATGTACCCCGAGAGCTCGATCGTCAACGACTCCTACCTCGACGGGTTCACGGTCGGTGACGCCTCGACGATCGCGCAGGCCAACGGCCGGCCGGTCCTCCAGATCACCGACGTCGTGCAGCCGACCGTCGACAACAACGGCAACACCCGGACGGCGCCCCGCTGCATCGGCTGCCACGTGGGGACGCCGGACGGCGACTACGTGGCCTTCAACGACTTCTGGCCCTGGTCGGTCGCCTTCGCCGACGTCAGCCCCAACAACGGCGCAGCCGTGGGGAGCATCCTGCCGAGCTACGGCGGCGCCACCTGCACCAACTGGAACACCTGCACGCCCACCTGCGCGCAGGGGAGCGTCTGCACCAACGGCAAGATCTACGCGCAGGAGCCGTGGGGCGGCCCGGTCGCCTTCTCGCCCGCGCACTGGAACATCTCGGGGACCGGCGAGCGCATCGCCCTCATGACCACCCAGCTCCCCGATCCGTCGATGCCCTGGTCGCAGAACGACAAGGACCCGGCCAAGCTGATCTGGATGGACACCAACATGGCGTCCTACACGATGATCAACGGCGTCCCGGTTCCCCAGCAGGGCGTGGCCTGGGACTACGTGGCGCACACGGGTGACCTCGGCGGCGGCGTCGCCTTCCCGACCTGGAGCAACAACGGCGAGAACATCGTCTACTCGTCGAGCGCGGGGACGACCGCCGATCAGGACGGGCGCCTCAACGTGGGGATGACCGACCTCTACACGGTCCCCTACAACGCCAAGGCGGGCGGCGCCGCGATGCCGGTGCCGGGGGCGTCGTCGGCCTCGCTCGAGGAGTACTACCCGGCCTTCGCGCCCGACGACTCGATGCTGGCCTACACGGCGGTGCCCGCGGGCCAGGTGATGTACGCCAACGAGCAGGCCGAGCTCTACGTGGTCCCCTACGGCAACGGGGGGACGGCGATCCGCCTCAACGCCAACGACCCGCCGAAGTGCAGCGGCCAGGTGAGCCCGGGCATCAACAACCACTGGCCCAAGTGGTCGCCCACGGTCAGCAACGACTCGAACGGGAACACCTACTACTGGATCATCTTCTCGTCGAACCGCTACAACCCGGCGGCCATGACGGTGACCAACGGCAGCAACACCTCGACCGTCTGGGTCTCGCAGCTCTACATCACCGCGGTGGTCAAGACGGAGACGACCTACGTGACCTACCCGGCGATCTACCTCTACAACCAGCCGTCCAATCGTCTGAACACCACCCCGGCGTGGCAAGACTTCAACATCCCGATCATCGTCAACTAGCCCCAGCACTCGTCCTCCTCGCGGCGGTCGTGTCGAGCGCGCGTCCGCCCGAGGCCTGGGCGG
>DASZVW010000881.1:0-2514 GCA_035546895.1 Polyangia bacterium | reverse complement strand
GCGGCGTGGTCGCGGCGGCAGGCCCAGGCGGGCGCCGCGCTGGCGGCCAGGGCCAGGAATTTCCGCCGGTCGAGCAAAGCGCCGGGGAGTATTTCCGAAACGCCGGACGCGGTGGTGACGAATGGATGACAGGATCGACACACAAATGAAAAAGGCGGCGGCTCCTCTCGGGGCCGCCGCCTTCGGCTGACTCAGGTCCGGCGCGGCCGGATCAGAAGCTCAGCATGTTGGTGATCGAGTTGGCGATGGTGTCGAACGACCCGCCGGGCTGGATGCGCTGGCCGGCGAGCCAGTTGTCCTCGATGAAGCGCAGCGAGGAGGTCTGGTCGGTCAGCGTGTGGTCGACGAAGTTCTTCTTGGCGAACGGCGAGACCACCAGCAGCGGGACGCGGGTGCCGTAGCCGCAGCGGCCCTGCGCCGGGTTGCCGTCGTTGCCGAGGAGCGGCGTCGTGGGGGCGGCGCCGGTCTGCTGCGCGCCGTGGGTGCAGAGGCCGTTGCCGTTGAGCTGATCGACGGCCGCGAACGAGGGGTTCACGATGTCGGGTGACTGGTGGTCGTACCAGCCGTCCGAGTCGTCGTAGGCGAACACGATCACCGTCGAGCTCCACTCCTGGCTGGCCTGGAGCGCGCTCACCACCTTGGTCACGAAGTTCATCTCGTCGACCGGGTCGGAGTAGCCGGCGTGGCCGTCTTGGAAGGCCGGGGCCTTGAGGTAACTGACCGACGGCAGGTTCCCCGCCGCCAGCGCGTCGAAGAAGTCGTGCGAGTCGTAGTTGTGGTTGGCGGCGTCGGTCGACCCGATCGCGGCCACCGAGCTCGGGCGGGCGTGGGTCGGGTTGGCCGTCGAGGGGTAGTACTGGAACGGCGCGTGGTGCGGGATGTAGTCGGCCGAGGTCTCGCCGGCCGGGAACGGCACCGTCGGATCGGTCTCGCGGTTGCAGCCGGTGGTCCCGTTGGCGTTGGTGACCGTGAGGTCGAAGCCCCCCTCGAACCAGCCCCAGGTGAGCCCCTTGGCGTTCAGCAGGTCGCCGATGTTCTTCCCCAGGAACAGGTTCTGCTCCGACGAGGTCGAGCAGACGTCGTGCAGCGGATCGGTGTCGCCGATCAGCGTCCAGCCGCCGTTGCCGTCGGGCGAGACGTGGTTGGTCGAGAACGTCGACGGGTCCTTGTTGGTGGCGCCGAGGCCGTTGGTCTGGCCGGAGATGAGGTTGATGGCGCCGGGGGTCGAGGGGCCGAACATCGTGGTCCAGGAGTTGTCGCTCATGGCGTAGCTCTGGGCCAGGTTCCAGTACGCGCCCACGGTGTTGGCGTCGTAGTAGGCCATCACCAGCCCCTTGGTGAGGGCGGCCGGCGGCGCGCCCGGCGGCGGCCCCGCGGTCCCCGTGAACTCGGGGAAGAGGTCCATGGCGCCGTTGTCCGAGGCCTGCTGCTCGGGCTTGTAGTTGTGGCCCATGTCGGCGGTGAAGGCCTGCGCCGCGCCCGAAAGCAGGAACGGGTTGACCGCGCCGGCGCCGTTGGCGGCGTTGGCCGCCACCGGGTTGTGGCCGAGGAGGTCGACGCCCGCCAGCGGCGAGAAGCCGTTCAGCACGTCGAGCGGCGTCGAGAGGTTGTTGACCGCCGGCGTCCCCGGCGCCGGGGTGAAGCCCGCCGCGTTCGGGTAGGTGCCGAAGTAGTGGTCGAACGAGATGTTCTCGCCGAACACCACCACCACGTGCTTGACCGGCGTGGCCGTGGGCGCCAGGAGGGCGGCGTCGTCGTGGCCGCTGCAGGTCACCTGCACCGAGCCCTGCGCCGCGCAGCCGGCCTGCGCGTCACCGTCGGAGACCGTCACCGAGAGGGTGGCGGGGCCGGCGGTGGTGCACTCGAACGTCGGGCTGGCGGTGTTGGCGCCGGTGAGCGTGCCGCTGGAGGCCGTCCAGCTGTAGGCCAGCGCCGAGGGGCCGTGGTCCGGATCGTCGGCCGCGGCCGAGACCGACAGCGACGAGCCGACGGCCACTTCGGCGGGGCTGGCCGAGATCGCGTCCAGGTTCGGGCAGACGTTGATGGTGCCGTTGACGGCCACGCTGCCGGTCTTGGCCGGCTGGTGGCAGTCGAGCGTCACGCTGACGCCGGTGACCTTCCCGGCGGTCACGTTGAACGTCGCGCTGCCGAGGCAGCTCGTCGTCCCGTCGGTGCCGGTGGCGGTGAGCGTGATGGTGAAGCCGTTGCCGGCGGGCAGCCCGCCGATGACCGTCGACAGCGTCGCGCTGGAGGCGACGTTGATGGTCCCCGACTTGCTGAAGCCGTTCGGGCCGGTGATGGTGTAGCTCACGCTGGTGAGCGTGACGCCGCCCTGGGCCAGCGCGACCTCGACCGAGCCGAGCCCGGCGTTGTTGGTGGTCGACGATGAACGCTCGCCGCCACAGCTCCCCACGACGAACGCCGTGGAGGAGAGGATCGCCAACAGTGATGCTCTGCGGATTGTTCGAAACACGGTGCCCTCCAAAAAAAGAGACGGCACCTCGCCATTCAAAC
>DASZVW010000880.1:0-3947 GCA_035546895.1 Polyangia bacterium | reverse complement strand
AGGCGTCGAACGGCGCCTGCTCGCGATCGGCGTCGTCGGCGGACGCGGCGCCCGCCGCCCGATCGGGGGTGAGCGCATAGACGTGCAGCTCCGTCGCCCGCCCGAGCGCCTCGAACACCGCGCCGTAGAGCCGCGCCACGTAGGAGATCCCGAACAGGTGCACGGCGGGCGGCGCGCGCAGCGCCTCGGCCGGCGTGCGGGCGAAGAAGTCGGGGAGGGTGACCACCCCGCGTGCGGTGAGCGCGCCGTGCGGTCCGTGCAGCGCCAGCCAGACCGCGCGCTGCCAGCGCTGCAGCGTTTCGTCCGCGTCGGGGGCGAGCGCGCCCGCGCGCCAGGCCTCCAGCATCTCGGGCCGCGAGAAGGCGTAGGTGTCGAACAGCCCGGCCAGCTCGGACGCCAGCTGCACCCGCTTGCGGTCGAGCCCGTCGGTGTCGCCGTCGGCGCCGCGCCCGAGGTAGTCGCGCACGGGCGCGAGCTCGGGCGCGCCGAGCCATCCTGGATCATGGAACAGCGCCAGCAGCTCTCCTTCGAGGAGGTCGCGGTCGGCGAGCTGGGTGTCGGGGGCCGTCGCCGCCGCCACGTCGCGCAGGAAACCGCGCAGAAACCGCGCCTCTACGTGCGCCGCGATCCCCAGTCGCCGGGCCAGCGCCTGCTTGACGTACCCCTCGACGAGCGGGTTGGGGATCACGAGGTGCAGCGGATCGAACAGGCTTCGCCGCTCCGCACCGACGGTGTCGGCCAGCGCTCCGGCGAGCGCCTCGAGTCGGTTGGAGCAGCAAAACCGGATCACGCCTGCCTGTTCTAGTACAATTCGGGCGTGTCCCCCTTCTCCATCTTGCTCGTCGAGGATGACTTCGACGTCCGCGAGGCGTTGGTGGAGACGCTGCGCGATCGGGGCTACGAGGTCGAGTCAGCCGGCGACGGCGAACAGGCATTGCAGCTCCTCCGCGCCGGCGCGCGCCCCGGGCTCATCCTGCTCGACCTGATGATGCCGCGGATGAGCGGCTCCGAGTTCCGCATGGTCCAGCAGGTCGACCCCGCGCTCTCCCACCTGCCGGTGGTGCTGCTGAGCGCGGACGGCCGGATGGAGGAGAAGGCGGTCTCGCTCAAGGTGCAGGGGGCGATCCGCAAGCCGATCGATCTGGACGAGCTGTTCGCGGTGATCGAGCGGGTGCGCGGCGCCGGCGGCACGCCGGCTCAACCGCACTGACGGCCGGCGCGACGGCGCTCAGTAAAACAGGCGCATGAACCGGCGCAGGAGGCGCATGGTGCGCGCGCGATAGGGGAAGGCGAGCTGGCGCGCGAGAAAGGGCGACAGCCAGCCCAGCAGCGGGTGGTCCTCGACGATGGTCTCGGGCCGGCAGAACTGGCGCAGCCCCTCGGCGCCGTGCCGGAAGCCGGAGCCGCTCATCTTGATCCCGCCCAGCGGCGACTCCACGCAGAAGTAGTTGAAGAGGGCGTCGTTCACGCACAGGCTGCCGGTCTGGACCCGGCGGGCCAGCGCGCGCGCCTTGCCGACGTCGGCGGACCAGACGCTCCCCGAGAGCCCGAGCGGCGAGTCGTTGGCGATCCGCAGCGCCTCCTCGGCGTCGGCGACGCGCATCACCGGCAGGAGCGGGCCGAAGGTCTCCTCGCGCATGACCGCCATCTCGGGCGTGGCGTCGGCGATGAGGGTGGGCGGGAAGAACCGGCCGCCGCCGAGGTCGGTCCGCCGCGCGCCGCCGGTGAGCACGCGCCCGCCGCGGGCCACGGCGTCGGCGACCTGCCGCTCGGCGCGCTCGAGCTGCGGCGCGAAGGTGATGGCCCCGACGTCGACGGTCACCTCGCCGGCGCTGCCGCCGTCGCCTGCGGGGATCCCCTGGCGGAGGCGGCCGATCTCCTCGCTCACCAGCGCCAGGAACCGCTCGGCGGCCGGCGCCTCGACCAGCACCCGCTCGGTGCGGATGCAGACCGGGCCGCTCCCGGCGAAGGCGCTCCAGACGGCGGCGTGCGCCGCGCGCGGCAGGTCGGCGTCGGCGAGCACGATCATCGCCGACTTCCCGCCGAGCTCCAGCACCGCCGGGACCAGGCGCGCCGCGGCGGCCGCCGCCACCTTCTGCCCGACCGCCGGGCTGCCGGTGAAGAAGATCATGTCGGCCGCGGCGGTGAGCGCCGCGCCCGCCTCGCCGCGCCCGGCGACCACCTCCAGCACGCCGTCGGGCAGCCCCTGCCGCTTCCAGAGCTCGCCCACCCGCAGGGAGGTCAGCGGCGTCACCTCCGACGGCTTGAGCACCACCGCGTTGCCGGCGGCCAGCGGCCCGACGCAGTCGCCGAAGTTGTTGAGCAGCGGGAAGTTCCAGGGGCCGATGACGCCCACCACGCCGCGCGGGTGGCGGACCACGCGCGTCCGCTTGTTCGAGAAGATGAGCGGGTGGTGGACCTCGTCGCGAAGCGCCCGCCGCCCGGCGCGGCCGGTGTAGTAGCGGGTCAGCTCCAGCACGTAGAAGAGCTCGATCAGCTCGGCCTCGTAGCGGGGCTTGCCGTTCTCGGCCACCAGCGTGGCCATGAGCTGGTCGTCGTCGCGCAGCGCCCGCGCGAACCGGCGCAGGTGCCGCGCCCGCTCGCCGAACGGCAACGCCCCCCAGGCTGGCTGCGCGGCCCGCGCCCGGGCCACCGCGGCGTCCATCTCGGACGCACCGGCGCAGGGGAGCTCCCGGATGGTCTCGCCGGTGGCCGGGTTGGTGATCCGCAGGGGCTCGAGGGCGCTCACGGCCCCGTATTACGTCGCCGAACGATGTCCCCCGTCAACCGCACCGGCACGCAGCCCGGCCAGAACGGGAGGACATTCAGGATCGGGAAGCCGTTGAGCCAGCCGCAGCCGGCGCCGACCGAGACCGTCAGCCCGACCACAGCCTCGCCGCCCGCTGCCGCGACCTGGCGGTTGATCTCGTCGGAGAAGTCGCGCGCGGGGGGGACCGCGAGCGCGGTGTAGGCGAGGCCCGCCGTCGTCTTCCGGACGTCGAGCCAGCCGACCTTGAGCAGCGTGCGCTGGTCGTAGAGACGTCCCCTGGCGTCGCGCACCGCGGGCGAGAGCGAGAGCGGATAGCGCGCGCGGTCCGCGGTCACCCGGACGCGGGCGCCGGCGCAGCCCGCGGCGGCCAGGAGGCCGAGCAGACCGGCGAAAAGACGCGCGCGGCGGCTCACGGCGGCCCGCACGACGCCCCGGGGACGACGACCTGGGTGGCCTCGGCCGTGACAGAGGCGTTCAGGTCGTAATAGAAGATGGGCAGCGAGAGCATCCAGGCCTCGGCCCGCACGTTCGAGAGCTGGAGGTCGGCCCGGCAGGAGGTCCCGAAGAGGAGGCGGTCGGCGGAGATCCCGAGCTGGCGGTCGTCAGCGACGCCGAGGCCGCTCGGCGGGAGCGGCAGGAACAACATGTACGCGCGCTCGCGCCCGCCCACCTCGGCCACGGGCATCGCCGCCGGCCGGCGCCGTTCCGCGCGGCACCCGATGCAAGGGACCGGGCCGAGCAGGACTGGCACGCGGACCTCCCCGGCCGTCATCGACGTGGAGATGCAGCCCAGCGAGAGCGCGACGGCGAGGAGGAGCGCGCGGAGGAGCGAGGCGCCGCCGTGTCGTGCGCGCGGGGGGGAGACCGGCGAGGTCTCCCGCGGCCCCTCGTCGCCATTGCGGGTGCGCATGGGCCGAGCATCCGCCCTTTGGAGGCCCGGGCGCACCTTTATGTTTGAGACGTTTGTCCGGCCTCAGGTCACTTCTGGGAGATGGCGACGTCTTTTCAGGTGAGTCTGGGGCTCAGTCTGGCGCTGATGGCGAGCGGCTGTGGCGGCGAGAGCGCGGCGCGGGCGCCCGGCGGGGGGCCCGGCGGAGCCGGGCAGGCGGGTCATGCCGCGCAAGGCGGGGGTGGCGCCGCAGGCGGCGGCGCGGGACTGGCCGCGGACGCAGGGGGT
>DASZVW010000879.1:0-2780 GCA_035546895.1 Polyangia bacterium | reverse complement strand
AAGGACAACATCGACGTGGCGGGCTTGCCCACCACGGCCGCCTGCCCGGCCTTCAGCTACCGGCCCGAGAGGCACGCGCCCGTCGTGGCGCGCCTCCTGGACGCCGGAGCGCTCTGCCTGGGAAAGGTGAACCTCGACCAGTTCGCCACCGGCCTCACCGGCACCCGTTCGCCCTACGGCGTCCCGACGAACCCCTTCGACGCCCGGTTCATCACCGGCGGGTCGAGCTCGGGCTCCGCGGTGGCCGTCGCGGCCGGGCTGGTCGACTTCGCGCTGGGGACGGACACCGCCGGCTCCGGCCGCGTCCCGGCCGCCTTCAACAATGTCGTGGGCCTGAAGCCGAGCCGCGGCCTGCTGAGCACCACGGGCGTGGTCCCCGCCTGCCCGTCCCTCGACTGCGTCTCGATCTTCGCCTCGACCGTCGAGGAGGCGGTCCAAGTGGCGGCCGTCGCCCGCGGCTACGACGAGGCCGATCCCTTCTCGCGCCCCGAGGCGGACGCCTTCGACTTCCGGACCGGCGAACGCCCGCCACGTTTCCGCTTCGGCGTCCCCGGGGCGAGCGCCCTCGACTTCCTCGGCGACGGGCTGGCGGCCGAACAGTTCGCCCGCGCCCGAGCCGCCCTGCAAGCGCTGGGCGGCGAGCCGGTGGAGATCGACTTCGCCCCCTTTCGCCAGGCGGGCGCGCTCGTCTATGGCGGCGCGTTCGTCGCCGAGCGGCTCGTCGCCGCGGGGCGGCTGCTGGCGGAGCAGCCCGACGCCATCATCGAGCCGGTCCGCACCATCCTCCAGGGCGCGACGTCGATCGGCGCCGACGCGGCGCTGGAGACCGCCCGCCAGCTCGCCCGGGCCCGGCGCCACGCGGCGCGCGTCTTCGCCGGTCTCGACTTCCTCTTCGTCCCCACGACGCCGACGATCTTCCGGATCGCCGACGTCGAGGCCGGCCCCCTGCGGCTCAACGCCGCCCTCGGCGCCTACACGACGTTCGTGAACCCGTTGAACCTGGCCGCCCTCGCGATCCCCATCGGTTTTCGCGGCGATGGTCTCCCCGCCGGCGCCACCCTGGTCGGACCATCGGGCAGCGACGCGCGGCTGGCGGCGTTCGGGTCGGCCCTTCACCGCGCGACGTCGAACGAACTGGGCGCCACCGGGAGAGCGTTCCCTTCCGCCTCACCGACGATCGCGCCATCGCCGTCCGACTGGATCCCGATCGCCGTGTTCGGCGCCCACCTCTCCGGCGAGCCCCTCAACCCCCAGTTGATCGAGGTGGGCGGGCGGTTCGTCCGCGCAACGCGCACGGCGCCGCGCTACCGGTTCTACGCCCTGCCCGACACCACACCGCCCAAGCCCGGGCTGGCGCGCGTCGACGCCGGCGGAACCGCCATCGAGCTCGAGATCTGGTCACTGCCTCCGGCGGCGTTCGGGACCTTCGTCGCCCGCATTCCCGGACCGCTCTGCATCGGGCGCGTCGAGATCGAGGACGGCTCCGCCGTGAGCGGTTTCCTTTGCGAGGGTTACGCCCTGCGCGGCGCGCGCGACATCTCCGAGTTCGGGGGCTGGCGCGGCTATCGCCGTTCACTCGTTCTCCGCAGCTGAAGGTTCCTTCCCCGGAGAAGCCTCGCACGCGGATGCCCGGGCAATATGCCCGCCCGCCGTGCATTTCGCCTGCACGCCGACAGTCGAAAAATAGGAGCCCAGGCTCGGGCAGCACTGGCGCCCTTCTTGCTGCGCCGGCACCGATGTTCCAAGCCAACCGGCGAGCAGACGGCGTGGAGAGGTGGCCGGCGCGCGCCTATCTCGATATCGCCAGCGAAGTCGCCGCCCGGGTCGCCATCGCATCCGCTCAGGTCCTGGCCAGTTTCATCCGTCGACGGCTGGCCGCCCCGAAGCGCCGCCCGCAAATCAGGCACCGCGGCCCCGACGAGATGCCCCGAACGCGCCCGAGCGATCGGACCAACTGAGATCGGCTGAAATTACGCAGGACCCGGCGGACGAGGACGCCTCTCCCGAGTGGTGATCTTCGCGGTCCACAGAAAGAGAGATCCGGCCGGTTCGCGTTTCACAAAGCTCGTCGTGGCAACGCTGGCACCCGCTCTCGACAGTCAGGGCGTACGGTGACGATGTCACAGTGTCCGGCGGCAGGCAGGCGACGCTTGGAGAGCAGGTATCGGCGTCGCCATTCGTGAGGCAGGCGCGTCTCGGGGAAATCACTACTCACTGCCTAACCAGGTCAAAGGTCGTACAAGATCCATCGAGCAGTCTAGAACTTCCCGACGAGCTGCGCCCGCACTTGAAGCGCATCACTCAGGACCCGCCGCCGGACGCGTGGCTCTTCGACTTCGACCCGGATCGAAGACGGCGAACGAGGAATCTGTACAAGAGCCGACGGGATGCCCTGCTCCGCCGCGTCCGAGCGCTCTGCAAGGCGGCGGGCGTTCCGGAGGTCGTCTCTCACTCGATGCGCGGCCTGCACGCCAAGCTCGCGACGGAGAGCGGGGTGACGAGTCACGCGGTGGCGGCGGCGCTCGGTCACACGAGCTTCGCCGTCACGTCCCGACACTACGTGGGCGCCGCCGTGACCCGCCGGTCCGCCAACCGCCGGACGCTGCGCGTTCTCCGCGGTGCCGGAGGGGCGGTAACTCGCGATGCGTCAGAGTTTACCGCCGTCAAAAACGAAGCGGCGGCCCCCGAGGCCGGGGCCGCCAAGTCGAACTACATCAGCTACTTACTAGTGCGAGGACGGGGACTTGAACCCCGATGGCTGTTAACCGCTAGCACCTCAA
>DASZVW010000878.1:0-15728 GCA_035546895.1 Polyangia bacterium | reverse complement strand
CTTGGGGCCGCTGCTGGAGCCGAGGAGGATCGCGATGCGCAGTGTGAAGGCGAACGACTGATCGACGGCGCCGCCGGCGATGTAGTTGTCGCCCATCTGCGAGTGCATGTTGTACCAGTAGCGGCGCCACTCGACGCCGATGCGCGCCTCGAACGTGCTCGAGAGCTGGTAGCCGAGGACGGCGTCGGCGTCGGCGCCCGCCACCGAGAGGTGCGGGAAGTAGTGCAGCATCTGCGGACCGCCACTGTTGAAGATGTAGCGGTAGCCGGCGGCGATCCGGAGCGTGAACCCCGACGCGGCGAGCATCCGGAACCCGAGGCCGGGCCGGACGTAATGGTAGATGGTGTCCGGGATGAGCAGGTTCGCCCGGTTCGTGCCGTTGAAGGTGAAGGCGTCCTCGCCGCCCGTCACCGAGACGTAGAGCCCGTCGGAGCCGGCGAAGGGAAACCGGTAGCGCCCGCCCGCCGCGAAGTCGTGGACCACGTTGCTGTAGCTGCCGCCGTTCGACACGTTCGAAGAGATCGCGAACCCCTGCTGGATCTCTCCCTCGAGGCCGATGTTCCCCGCGAGACCGCCGACCAGCGGATCGAGCGGGTAGATGACCGCGTTCCCCACCGCGATCGGTCCGACGCCGAGCGAGTAGGGGAAGAGCTGGCCCGAGCCGTTGATGACCACGTTCTGGTGGTAGGAGAGCTGGCGGTTCAGCCCGCCGCCGCCGACCTCCAGATCGACCCACGGGAGCCCCGAGGGGGCGGCGGGGGTGGACTCCGCGGCCGGCGCCTGGTCGTCCATCTTGAACCGCTGCTTCTTTTTCTTCTTGGGCGCCGCCGCCTCGTCGCCGCTGTCCGCCGTCGCGGCCGGCGCCGCGCTGTCGCTCGCCGGGGCCGCCGCGGCCGCACCGCCGCCGTCGCCCGAGGCCGCCGCGCCTCCTTCGGGCGCGGTCTCGTCGTCCTCCGGCGAGACGGCGGCCGCTTTCTGCCCCTTCTTGGCGCCGGCCGGGACGTGCCCGCGCCCGACGTCGGGGCCGAGCTTCTTCCAGAACGTCGCCCCCACCTCGGCGGCCAGCTTGCGCGGGTTGGCGCCGCTGAACGAGGCGTCGCCCAGGATCGATCCCTCGCCGCCGTCGTGGACGACGATCTTGGCCCGCTTGGGCCCGACCTCGCCGGTCACGATCGCCGACAGCGCCAGCTCCTTGGCCACCGTCACCAGGCCGTCGTCGCTGTCGAGGCTGGCGCCGGTGCTGCTGACGGCGTCCTGCACCTCGCGCGAGCGCACCAGCTCGTAGCCGTGCGCCTTGAGCGCGGCCATCACCTTCTTGCGGACCAGCGCCTCCTGCGCCCCCTCGAACTTGGGGACCCCGATCCGCTTGCCGGCCGCCTGAGCGCCCGCGGGCGCCAGGAGGAGCAGCGAGGAGAGGACGGCCAGTAGTGAGCCCCGCGCGGTGGCCCCCCTCATTGACCGGCCGCCATGACGAGACCGGTCGCCCACTGCTGGATGCAGTCCTGTTGAACCTTCGGAAGCTGCCGCTGGCCGTACGGCATGGGCAACCCATCCGGGCAGAGGCCCGCGCTGTTCGCGGGGAGGGTGATCTTGTCGATCAGCAAGCCCGCGGCCGGGGTCACGCCCCGTTCGAGGTAGGGCGTCGGCCAATCCACGCACGCCGAGCCGTTGGTGCTGGTCCCGTAGGACGTCACCCCCACCAGGCGCGCGCCGATCGTGCCATCGACGGTGAGGTCGAGCCCGCCCGAGATGTCCGCGTTGTACGTGCTGTGACAGTCTGCCGTGGCGCAGGTGCTCATGACGATGGTGGCGCCGTCGTTCGCGCCGGTACAGGCGCTGCCACTTCCGCCGGTCCCGCCGGTCGTGCCGGCGCCGCCGGCGCCCGTCGGCCCGCCACCGCTCGCTTCGGCTGCGAGCTCCGGGGCCAGCGCGCCGGGGCAGCCCGCCAGGGCGGGGGCCAGGCAGAGAGCGCCAAACAGGCCGCACCACTCGGACATCTGATGACGAAGGAATCGTTGCATCGGTTCGGTCCTCGACGGAGATGGGGTGTCGGTCAGGGCGCGGTCAGCGTCGTCGCCCACTGGGTCAGGCAGGTGACCTGGGTGGTGGTGAGGGCGTTGCCGGTGTAAGGCATGCGGGCGCCGCAGGGCGGGGTGCTCTTCAGCTTGTCGAGCAGCAGGCCGGTGGCCGGGTTCGAGCCGGCGACCAGGTACGGCTCCGAGTTGCCGACGCAGAGCGAGCCGTTGCCGGCGGTCCCCACCGTGGTCACGCCCACCAGGCGCGAGCTCAGGTTCGCGTCCATCGTCAGGTCGAGGCCGCCGCAGGCGCTGGCCCCGCCCGCGTCGTGACAGTACGTCTGCGCGCAGGTGTTCATGATGATGGTGGCACCGTCATTGTTCCCGGTGCAGTTGGTGGCCACCGTGCCGCCGGTGCCGGTGTCGCCCGAGCCGCCCGCCCCGGTGGCCATCTTCGCCAGATCCGGATCGAGCGTGCCGGGGCAGCCGGCCAGCAAGGCGACGGAGACCAGCGCCGCGACGGCGCCCGTGAACCCCACCCAATCCGGGACCTGGCGACGGAGTGATCGCTGCATGGGAGTTCCTTTCTATGGGAGGCTCGGACTATTTCTGTGCTCTAAGTTTGGTGCCCGATCTCTTGTGCCCCACCTGGCGATGGCGGTCGAGCCGCCCGCGCCCCCTCAGCGGCCCGTCATGGTGCGCGCGTCCAGAAGTCGCGCCAGCTCGTCGGGCGGAAGCACCTTTTTCTCCAAGCATAGCTCCCGGACGGTCTTCCCGGTCTTGACCGACTCCTTGGCGATGGCCGCCGCAGCGTCGTAGCCGATGCGGGGGTTGAGCGCGGTCACCATGGCCAGGCTCTGCTCGATGAGCGCGTTGCAGCGCGCCTCGTTGGGCTCGATCCCCTCGACACAGCGCGAGGCGAACAGCCGGCAGCCGTTGGCCAGGATGCCGACCGCGTGCAGCAGGTTGTAGGCGATGACGGGGATCATGACGTTGAGCTCGAAGTTGCCGGCCGCGCCGCCCCACCCGACGGTGGCGTCATTCCCGATGACCTGCGCGCAGATCATGAGCAGCATCTCCGACATCACCGGGTTCACCTTGCCCGGCATGATCGAGCTCCCCGGCTGCAGGTCGGGGAGGTGGATCTCGCCGATCCCGCAGCGCGGCCCCGAGCCGAGCCAGCGGACGTCGTTGGCCACCTTGGTGAGGCTGACCGCCGCCGAGCGGAGGGCGCCCGAGGCCTCCACCAGCCCGTCGCGCGCCGACAGCGCCTCGCACAGGTTGGGCGCCTGCTTGAGCGGGATGCCGATCTCCTTGGCGATGATGCCGATCACCTTGGGGGCGAAGGCCGGGTCCGAGCCGAGGCCGGTGCCGACCGCGGTGCCGCCCAGCGCCAGCTCGGCGACCGAGGCGGTCGCGGCGCGCACGCGGCGGATGGTGTTGGTCAGCATCTGCGCGTAGCCGGCGAACTCCTGACCGAGGCGGATCGGCACCGCGTCCATCAGGTGGGTGCGCCCGATCTTGACGATGTGGTCGAAGGCCCGCGCCTTGGCCGCCAGCGCCCCCTCCAGCGCCTCCAGCGCGGGGATGAGATCGCGCTCCATCGCCTCGGCGGCGGCGATGTGGACGGCGGTCGGGAAGACGTCGTTCGACGACTGCCCCATGTTGACGTGGTCGTTGGGGTGGACCGGCTTCTTGCTGCCCACCACGCCCCCCAGGAGCTGGATGGCGCGGTTGGAGATCACCTCGTTGGTGTTCATGTTGCTCGAGGTGCCCGAGCCGGTCTGGAAGATGTCGACCACGAAGTTGTCGTCGTGCTGGCCGGCGGCCACCTCGTGCGCGGCCTGGATGATCGCCCCGGCCAGCTTGGCGTCCAGCTTGCCGGTGTCGCGGTTCACCTCGGCGGCCGCCTTCTTGACCAGCGCCAGCGCGCGGATCACCCGGCGGGGGAGGCGCAGCCCGCTGACCGGGAAGTTCTGGTAGGCGCGCTGGGTCTGCGCCCCGTAGAGCGCGGTGGACGGTACTTCGACGTTACCGAGTGAATCGGTTTCGGTGCGGGTCTCTGCGGGCATCGTCTACTCCTCGAACAGGACGTCGGCGGTCAGATCCTCGGCCCCCGCCTCGAGGCGCGCCCCCGACAGCTCCGCCGTCGTCTTGCGCAGGCGGTCGGCCAGCACCTGGGTGAACGCCCAGAGCAGCTTGGTCGACAGCTGAGGTTCCTTGCGAATGATTTCGTAGAAGGCCTGGCGTGACAGGGAAAGCACGCGCGAGCGCTCCTCGGCGGTGGCGCTGGCCGAGCGCGGCTGCCGGCGGTCGATGAGCGCCATCTCCCCGATGTGCGCCCCCGGCTCGAGGTGGGTGATGAAGGCGTCGTTCTTGTGCAGCCGGATCTTGCCGCGCAGGAGGATGAACATCTCGTCGCCGGTGGTCCCCTCCTTGAGGATCTCCTCGCCGGCCGCGTACTCGCGCACCTGCGTCACGTTGAGGACCCGCAGGATCTCCTTGTAGATGAGGTGCTTGAACAGCGGCATCTTGCGGAGGACGTCGACCTTGCGGGCCAGCTCCGCCGCGCGGTCGTCGGCCGGCGCGCCGGCGGTGGCCGCCGCCCCCTCGACCCGGATGACGACGGCGGTGATGTTGTCGTGGCCGCCGCCGGCGTTCGCCAGGTCGATGAACTTCTTGGGGAGCGCCTTGACGTCCTCCCCCTTGAGGGTGTCGATGATGCGGGCGTCGTTCAGGTAGGCGTGCAGGCCGTCCGAGCAGAGCAGGAACTGATCGCCGGGGAAGATCTCGAAGTCGATGGTGTCGGGCTGGACCGTCTCGTAGACGCCGACCGCCCGGGTGACCGCGTTCTTGTACTGCTTGTAGGCGGAGGTCTCGAAGCTCTCCTTGGTGACCCGGCCGCGGCGGATGAGCTCGTTGACCAGCGAGTGGTCCTCGGTGAGCTGGACCACCTGGCCGCCGCGCAGCATGTAGATGCGGCTGTCGCCGACGTGGGCGATGAACCCCCGGTCGCCGGCGATGAGCAGCGCCGAGCAGGTGGTCCCCATCCCGCGCTTCTCCGGCTCGGCCTGGCCTTTCTGGTAGATGGCCTGCCCGGCGGTCTGCACGGCCGCCTCGAGCATGGCCAGGATCTCGGTCGGGGTGGCCTTCGCGTCCCCCTTGGCGTAGTGCTCGATGAGCTCACGCCCCGCGTCGGCCGCGTTTCGGAACTCGTGCACGGCGAGCTGGGAGGCCACCTCGCCTGACGCATGGCCGCCCATCCCGTCGGCCACCACGAAGAGCGAGAGCTTCTTGTCCACGAGGAAGTTATCCTCGTTTCCCTCACGCTTCTTGCCGACGTCGGTGGCAGCCCAGAAGGATAGCTCCATGCGGGGTCTCCCGAGCCTTCGATCGCTACCACGAAACCGCCCACCCACCAAACCCGAAAGGGCCACCCCGACCGTCGGAGGCCGAAACGATTTCGCAAGCTTGACAGCGGGCCCCGGCCTCTCTAGATATGTGCGTCCGCCCGCGCGGCGGACCTGATCGGGGATCGTCTAATGGCAGGACGCCAGACTCTGGATCTGGCTATCAAGGTTCGAATCCTTGTCCCCGAACTGCCCGAAAAACTGAATAGCGGCCCCATGGTCTAGCGGTTAGGACGGTGCCCTCTCACGGCACAATCTCGGGTTCGATTCCCGATGGGGTCACGAAATTTCGTAGAGCGGTTCGCTAGTTAGTCGGAGCGAGGGTGTTCGGGCCCACCTGGGGCCCACTTGGCGGAGCGGCTGAGGGCGTCGGCTTCGATGGTGCGGCGGCGGAGAGCAACGGCATGTACGCGGCCGTCTGTGAGGCCGCGAGATGCGCGTAGCGCTCTGTCATCTTCACCGACGAGTGACCGAGGAGACCGCGGATGAGGAACAGCGGCATCCCGCCCGAGGCGAGGATCGAGGCGTAGCTGTGCCGGAGATCGTGCCACTTGATGCGCCGGAGACCGGCGCGTCTTTGCGCCGCCCAGAGCACCTCGTGGAGCTGTCCCGCTCGCAGCAACGAGCCGTCGTCTGCGCAGAAGATCAGCTCTGCGCGATGACGGATCGCCCGAAGCGCCGCCGCCAGCTCGGGTGTGAGGTCCACCCAGCGCTGCCGGTTGCTCTTCGGAGCCTTGATGGTGTTGAAGCCGGACGGCGCCGATCGCCGGATGTAGACCCGAGCGAGCTCGAAGTCGACGTCCGTCCATCGGATCGCCCGCTGCTCGCCGAGGCGTGCCCCGGTGTGCAGCGGGAACAGCAATACGGCCTGCTCCCAAGAATGGGCGCGGCCGAAACCATCCAGTGGTCTGGAAGGTGGTCGGCCGGGTGGCCGCCATTGGCGTGCTACCGTCTCGGAATGAAGGACGTGATCAAACGGGCGCGTGTACGATTGGATCAGGTCATCGAACGGGGCGAAGCGTCACTCGCGACCAAGCAGCTGGGCGCAATGGGCTACCAACTTGGAGACGAGGCGGGCTACTCCCACTTCCGGATGGCGGCCAAGTCTGTGTTGCAGAAGCTCGATCCCGAAGGGCGCTTTGAGCGCGAGTTTAACTTTATTGATGGCAGAAGTGCCCGCCCTCGACCAGCTGATCGATTGCCCGACCAGCTCGGCGTACTGAGAGCGTTACGAGACGAGCTAGACGACAGCACCTCAGATGACATCGATGACGAGCCGTACGCCGATCCTGAAGGCGATGTGGTTCTCGAACCTAGGGCGGTGCTGGCGCCGGACGAGAAGCCGTTGGTATTCATCAGTTGCGGGCAGTTCACTACCCACGAGGTCTACCTAGGCAAGCAGATTGCCCGGCTAGTGAAGGAGCAGACGGGCGCCACGGGCTACTTCGCACAGAACCAGACTTCGCTCGACGCCCTAACTGATCACATTTTTAAAGCGCTCGATCGGGCAGCTGGCTTCATCGCCGTGATGCACAGGAGGGGGCAGGTGACCAATTTGAAGGGAGAGTTGGATCGAACGCGAGCGTCAGTCTGGATCGAGCAAGAGATCGCGATCGCCAGCTTCATCCAGAAGACCAGGAACGCGAACCTGAAGGTCCAAGCGTACGTCGAGGAAGGGATCGCACTCGAGGGCGCACGCGAGAAGCTGATGTTGAATCCGATGGTGTTTAGGACCAACGCGCAGGTCACGAAGCACCTTAAGAAGGTCTTACAAACATGGAACCTAGAGCCGGCTGTCGCGGCCCGGAGTGAAGTGGCCAGTGAAGGTTAACTTGCCGCTTTGATAGTAAAGTGGCAGATTAGTTGCGTGTCGACGTCAGCCTCCGATCGGAGCAGCCAGCAAGGAAGCGCCTCCGACGCTGGCTATGTGATCGAGGTCAAGGACCGCGTGTCGGGGCTGAGGAGTGTCCAGGTGGGCCTGATGCAGATGGCCTACGCGCTCGCCCGGCAGCCGAAGCGGCGGGGTATCTTGTTGCTGCGAGACGTCTCGGTCAGCCTCCAGCGCTTACGCGAGGAATGGGGGCGAGCGGCCTCGGTGCTTCGCCCGGACCTCCTGCACCGGCTGAGCATCGGCGTCGACCAGGGCGGCCGGTTGGTCGGCATACCGCATGACCCGGACGCGCAGGCGCAGAGGGCGCTGTCGAAGGCTGTGGCGGCGCGGCCCGAACAGAGCGAGACACGGACGTCGCGTGGCGACGCTCCATTCGTGGTTCTGAAGGTTTTGCTGCACCACTGGCTCACCGATGGGCAGCCCGTGACCACGGACTGGCTCGCCAAGACGACCGGATATTCCTATCCGACCGTCGCGAAAGCTCTCCATGGTCTGGGGAGCCTGCTCGAACGGAAATCGGACCGGCGGGTCCGGCTCCGGTGGTTTCCGCACGACCAGCTCGCTCGCTTGTTCGCCGTCTCGGATCGGTTTCGGGAGACGGTCCGGTTCGCGGACCGTTCGGCGCAGCCCCGGCCGCCCGAAGCGCATCTCCGACGCTTGGAGAAGCTCAGCCCCCCCGGCCTGGCGGTTGGCGGCGCTCTGGGCGCCGCTCATTACTTCCCCGGCATCGACCTTGTCGGCGTGCCCCGCCTCGATCTTTCGCAGCACGGATCGGGCCGGCGCCCGGACCTCCGGTTCATCGAGAGGCTCGATCCCGGCCTCAAACGAGTGCTCGACCCGCTCGAGCCGGCTACGGTCGTCGTTCACCAGGTCCGCCATGCGAAGCCCCTATTCGAGCCACGGAAAGGCGGCCTACAGTGGGCCGACCCGGTCGAGTGCCTGCTCGACCTTCACGAGGCGGGGCTGACCGCCCAGGCTTCCCAATTTCTGAAAGCCCTCGAAAAGAGAAGGCCGCGGACACCATGACCCTCAAGGAGGTCTCGCCTCGAAAGGTCCTCGCACAGGTGGCCGCCGCCATCCCGCCGGAGATCCATCCCAACATCGTCATCATCGGGAGCCTGGCGGCGGGCTACTGGCTGTTCCAGCGGGCCGGCGGGACGTTCGGAGTCCGGACGAAGGATGTCGACTGCGTCCTCTCTCCGTACATCTCGGCGGTGGAGAGGGGCAGGGCGGTGGCGGAGACGCTGCTCGAGGCAGGGTGGACCCCGCGCGAGGATGGCGAGTTCGCCAAGCCGGGAGACGCCGCTACACCGACCGATCGCTTGCCCGCCGTTCGGTTGTACCCGCCTGGTGGTGGCGAATGGTTCATCGAGCTCCTCACCGAGCCCGCCTCCGAAGCCCAGCGGCAGCGCGTCTGGACTCGCCTGCCGCTGGCGTCTGGCGCTCACTACGCGCTGCCCAGCTTCCAGTTCACCGCGCTGGCAACGTTTGACGCTCAGCGGTCCGATTTCGGGATCCGGTGCGCTCGACCAGAGATGATGGCCTTGGCCAATCTGCTGGAGCATCGGGCCTTCGGGGACGACGTCATCGCGGGCACCGACTACCTGGGACGTCCGCACAGACGGCGGAACAAGGACCTGGGGCGCGTCCTGGCCATCGCGATCTTGAGCCCGGCCGATGCGATCGAGGACTGGCCCGGGGCCTGGGAAGGTGCGCTACGGAAATCCTTTCCGCATCGCTGGCGCGAGCTCGCGGGTTCCGCGGGGGAGGGCTTGCGCAAGCTGCTGGCGAGCGCCGAGGACCTGCAAGAAGCTGCGACACTAAACTCCAACGGCCTCCTGTCGCGTCGGCCGGTGGCGGTTGCCGAACTCAGGATCGCTGGGGAACGGTTGCTGACCTTCGCGGTCGATCCTATGGTCACGGTGTCCCGACGCGAGGAGCGATGAGGCCGATATTCAGCGCTTGCGTGCCGACGCGGAACGCATGATCGTTTCCGGAAGGCATTGCCATGGCCATTCCGGACCTCGAACGTGAAAGAGCGGAACGCGCGCTTCGTCGCCTCTGTGACAAGGTTCCGCTCGAAGTCCGCCATGAGCTCACGCATGACTTTCGGGTCGTGAGATCTGACATCGAGCTCTTCGAGCGGCGACCCCACTATCGTGAGCGCGACCGCCAGGTTGAGCACGTCGTAGCGAAGTTTCGATACAACGCCCGGCGTGGTTCCTGGACCCTGTACTGGTCGGATCGAAACCTGCGGTGGCATTCCTACGAAGGACTGGAAGACCGACGCGACTTCCTTGAGCTGCTCCGAGAGGTCGAGAGGGACCCGACGGCCATCTTCTGGGGATAGCTCCGGCCTCGGGGACGCCTTCTCGGCATCGCTTCTCGCAGCCCGGGTGGTAGCGCGGAAAATCTGCAGCAGACGGTCATCACCCCGGAGGGCATACGCGGATCGCTGTGACCCATTCCGGTTTGGGCCAACCGAAAACGCTAGCCGGCAAGCACGAAAAATCTGGGGCCCACGGGGGCCCATTTGAACGAATTTCTAAGGATTCGTGAGGTCTTCAACCGCTCCCAAGTGACCCCATCGCGATGAACGTAAGCCTCGAAGATCGCAGTGCAAATCGGCGCAATGCTTGTTGTTTTTGCGATCTTCGAGGCGTGGTTCGATTCCCGATGGGGTCACACTCACAGCTCGGCGACCGTTGTCGGGTTAGCTCCAATGCCGATCGGTTAAGGAGCCAAGTGATCGATTTTGATCAGCTTTACCTGTGGAGAAACCCGTTGGCGCTGGGGCGGCCGTCCGCGCTTCTTCGTGGTTTCTGGGGGAATGTCGAACGATGGAACAGCCCACCTTCTTCGGACGGGGCCTCGAGTCGCGGCAAGTGATCGATCTTCATGGGGTTTCAGGCGCGATTCCTTAACCGAACGGCATTGGGGTTAGCTCGGCAACTGGGACTCCTCGTCCGACGTTTGGCCGACGTTTGGCCCGGCGAAGCGGCAGACAGGAGCCGGAGGTAGGCGGGCTGCTCCTGCGGCGCGAGGTGGGCGTAGCGCTGGGTCGTCCGGATGTCGGCGTGGCCGAGCAGATCGCCCACCTTAAGCAGCGGGACGGCGAAGCCAAGTGCTACGACCTCCCCGAGTCGGAAACCTGTAGTGTATTCCCGGTCGAGATGGGAATCGGAGCCCGACACCCCCGGTTTCAAGCCGAAGACGGGCGCGATTGCGCTTTGAGACAGGCGTGCGATCATACCGACGCTCAATTTGCGTCCCATCGACGTCTTCGGCGCGATCACGGTAGCGGCCTGTCTGAATGGCTGCGCCACGGTTTCTTTGCATCTCACGGCATCCGCTAAAGTCGAGGCTCCGCTCGATCGTGTTTTCGTCGTTGTCGGGCAAGGGCCCTTCGATCGGTCCTATGCAGACGAGGTTGCGGGCGCGCTGCAGACGGCTCTCGGCGGACATGCCCGTGCCTGCCGAGGCCGCGTCCTCACCGGCCTCGAACTGGACGACGCTCCGGTCAATGAGCAGATGAGGGCCTTCGGAGCCGACAGCCTGCTCATGCTGGAACCGATCGGTGGGCAACTGAACCCGTTAAACGGCGTCGTGGTCAAAGTGGTCTACAGGGCCACGCTCCTGGACGTTCGGTCCGACCGCGTCGTTTGGGCCGCGGAAGTGAGTCACAAGCGGGGGGTCTTCGTTGCCAAGCGTGGCCAATTGGTGTCTGAACAGGTGGTCGGCTCGCTCGTACGGCAGGGAATCGTACGCCCCGAGCAACCATACAAAGGTGGCTCATGAGGAGGGTCACGGTCGCCGGACTAGCTGCGCGGCTGTCATTGCTGGTCTCGTTGGCTGCGTGCTGGACCCCGCCACGGATTGTCTCGGCGCGCGATCCCGAATTTAACGGTCGAATCACCCGTCTTCTCGTGCTGGTCGTCGACGATGGAAGCAACGACGCTGCCCCCACCCGGGTCGCCTTGGACGCCCAATTGAAGGCACGTCACGTCGATCATCGTGTCGTCGAGAGCTCGGGCCAGGGACAGATGACGGATCCTGTCGCGACGGGAATGTTCGTTCCCGATGCCACTTTGCGCGTCACGCCGAACCTTACGATCTGGACAGAAGTTGGCGGGCGCGAAGAGGTCCACGTGGATGCCAGTCTCTATCTCCCTGGAGATTTTTCGCATCGGATTTGGCGAGCCAAGGTGATCCATGGAACGGGGTCCGCCAACGTGGACGTTGCCGGGACGCCCCATTGGGCCACGTTATTTGCGAGGCGCGTGATAGATCAGCTCTTCCTCGACGGCGTACTCAGGTAGGACCGGGGGAAAAGGGGCGCTTGTCCCTGTACACGTCCCGATTCAGGGCTCATGTTCAGGCGCACCATGATCCCGAAGAACACCATCTGTCTCTGGTTCGACAAGGACGCCGAGGAGGCGGCGCGCTTTTACGTCGCGACCTTCCCGAACAGCAAGGTCACCGCGGTGCACGAGGCCCCCGGCGACTTCCCCGGCGGCAAGGGGGGCGAGATCCTGACGGTGGAGTTCACCGTCCTGGGCGTCCCTTGCCTCGGGCTCAACGGCGGCCCGGCGTTCAAGCACAGCGAGGCGTTCTCTTTTCAAGTCGCCACCGACGACCAGGAAGAGACGGACCGGTATTGGAACGCCATCGTGGGCAACGGCGGCGAGGAGAGCGCGTGCGGGTGGTGCAAGGATCGCTGGGGCTTCTCCTGGCAGATCACGCCGCGCGCGCTCACCGAGGCGCTGGCCGCCGGCGGCGCCGAGGCGAAGCGGGCCTTCTCGGCGATGATGACCATGAAGAAGATCGACGTCGCCGCGATCGAGGCGGCGCGCCGCGGATAGCCTGACGGGGCCCGGGATCAGTACGTCGCTTCCCAGGTCACGTTCGAGATGAGGCAGTCGCCGGCGGTGTTGCTGCAGTCGATGTCGAGATCGTAGGTGCCGGCGGGCACCGGGCCGGAGTTCGCGCCCGAGCCGGTGAAGAAGTTCTGGATGAAGGCGGCGCTGGGATCGAGCTGGCAGCCGTAGCCGCTCGGGATGACGAACACCGCCAAGGAGTCGTCGCCGGCGTCGGTCACGGTGAACGACATGGTGCTGGCCGGCAGGGCCTGGGGCGCGCTGTTCACGACCACGCAGCCTCCGGCGGGGATGTCGAGCGCCGCCGCGCCCGGCAGCTGGTGGTTGGTCGTGGCGCCGTATCCGACGCCCTCGTACCGGGCGGCGATGGAGAGGACGAGATCGCAGTCGTAGTTTCCGACGTTGAGCGTCCCGGTGATGGTCTCGTAGTCCTGGAACTGCATGCCGGTCGGCACGCCGCCGGCGACCTCGAACGTGCCGGCCTCCAGGACGTAGTCCTCGCCCATTCCCACCGTGTACGGAATCGGAGACGACCCGCCGGCGGAGAAGGTGTCGTCGGCGTCGACGCCGCCCGTCGTGGGGCCGCCCGTGGAGGGCGTGAGGGTCAAGGACCCGTCCTGCTGGGCGACGGTCACCGTGCCGCCGGATTGGCCGTGGAAGAAGCCGCAGCTCCCCGCCCGGCAATCGCAGCCTTCGATCGTCGAGCTGGTGATCAGGTAGGTGCCCGAGAGCGTGGTCCCGGACGCGTCGCCCGGCGGGACGTTGCTGACGTCCGTCGTCGTGAGCGTCTTGGTCGGCGCGCCGCCGCCACCGCAGCCCGAGCCCAGGACCGCCAGGGCGGCCACGACGACGCCAACGCACGGTCGCGTGAATTTGTTCATCAGCGCAAAAATCCTATCCCACTTTAGAACGGCTCGCGAACGGCGGCTGCCGCGATTGGTCCTTCCGCTGCGGAGATGACGTCATCACGGTACCGGGCACCTCGACGTCCACGTCGTCCAACACGGGCGGTTGAAGATGCGGGTGTAGAGTAGCGACGTGGAGTTGCTGGGGATGCTCATCTTCGTGGTGGCGGTCGCGCTGCTCGGCTGGGACTGGGCCAGAGTCTCGACATTGCCGCGGCGGCGCGACCGTGATTCGGGCGCTGGCGGGGGGGCTCTGTTCGAACCGTCCGGCGACGGATCCCCTCACGGTCACGCCGGCGATCACGGGGTTTCCGGTCACGGTCATGGCGGTGGCGGCGGCTTCGACGGCGGTCATGGTGGCCACGGCGGCGGCTTCGACGGCGGCGGCGGATTTCATGGCGGCGGCCATCACTGACCGACCGTCGCCGCTGGAGAGACGTCTCACGCCTCGTCGGGCGGCGGTAGCAGGCGGTGGTGCTCGTCGCGGATGATCTTGTAGCGCTCGCACGAGGCGGCCTCGAGGGCCGCGCGGCCGAGGAGGGGTGAGCGCGAAGGTGTCGCTCTCGACGCGGTCGCGCGTCGTCAGCAGCCAGCGCGCGGTCCGCTCCTCGATGGGGTGGACGCGGTCGCGGGCTGCCGATCGCGCGGCCTGATTGACGTCCGATCACCTCGGGATGCCGGCGCCACGGGGCGGCGATCCTGCTCAGCCGCGGTAGCGTGGACGCGTCGTCATCGGTTCGGCGGTCCCGCGCCGGGCCCGCGCGCGTGGCGCCATCGGAACGAGGCCTTAATTTCCCAGCATGGACGAGCGGTCGAGCATCGAGGCGCTCCGGAGACAGGTGGCCGCCAGACAGGCGGAGGCGGAGGCGGCGGCGGCCGAGCGAGGCCCTGCGACAGTCGTCGAGGCGCTCGACGACGAAGCGGAGATCGTCACCGACGCCGGCGAGCGCGCCCGGATGGAGCGCGAGTCTCCACCTCTCGCTGCGCGAGGCCGACCTCACGGAGGACGAGGGCCGCCGGCTGTTTTCGGAGCGCGATCGCGCGCTCGGCCAGGCGAGGTCCGCCGAAGTGAAGTGCGCGCTCATCGTCCACGGCACGCGCTGAGCCCGCAGCGGCTCGAACGGCCCATTGCGCCGAGGCCCTCTCCCGGCGCACGCTGGAGCGGGGCCCGGAACGGTGACAACGAAACGTGCATCGTCACGCCTGCGAACGCTGGCGCTGGGCTTGGCCGTCGCGTTGATCGGCTGCGGCGGCGAGGCGACGCCCCCGTGTGTCCCGTCGTGCACCGACGCCACGAGCTGCCGGGACAGCTGCGGCGGGTTCTCTTGCCCCTGTCCCCAGGGAGACGTGTGCGACACCGGCGGCGCCTGCCGCCTCTGCGTGGTGGGGGCCTGCGCGCGCGGCGCGGCCTGCGTCGACGAGTGCGGGAACGCGGACGACGCCTGTCCGCTCGACTGCGCCCGGCCGGACACCTGCACCGACGACTGCGGCGTGCAGGGGAGCGCCGCCTGCGCCGGCCAGGCGTGCGATCCGTACCGGCCGGGCGCCTGCGTCGACACCTGCGGCCTCTACGCCGCCCGCTGCTGCTGCGTCCCCACCACCTGCGCCGACGCGAACGACTGCGTCGACGACTGCGGCAACTTCGATCCCTACGCCTGCGGGGGGCTGGCGTGCGGCGCCTCCTGCGAGGACAGCTGCGACCAGCCCGACAGCGCCTGCGGGCTCGTCTGCGCCGATCCGCTCGATTGCCAGGACGAGTGCGGGACCTCGAACCCCGGCCTCTGCTCGGGTCAGGTCTGCGATCCGAACCACCCCGGGCTCGACACCTGCGGCAATTTCTCCGACGGCTGTTGAGCCGACCCGCGCTCACCGGTCGCCGGTCCGCCGGCGCCGGAACGGCGGCACGGCCAGGTCGCTCTCGGCGGGGAGGTAGCCGGCGACGGTGCCGTGCGGGGGGACGCGCAGGGGCCAGCGCGCCATCAGCGGCGACGGATCCCAGAAGACCTCGGGCAGCTCGGGCGAGGGGCGGACGGAGAGGGCGAAGTGGATGTAGCGGCCGGGGTGCTCGTCGCCGGTGTCGCCGACCAGGCCGATGAGGTCGCCGGCCTTGACGGCGGCGCCGCGCGTGATGCCGCGGGGGACGGCGGCCAGGTGGAAGTAATGGGTGAAGACCATCCCGCCGAAGTGGGCGAGGCGGAGGTAGACGTCGCCGCGGTCGTCGCCGAGCGCGCGCTGGAGGTGATCGACGACGCCGTCGTGAGCGGCGTAGACGTACTCGCCCCAGAGCGCGCCGCCCAGGTCGACGCCGCAGCGGCCCGGGTCGTGGCAGACGGGCGGCGCCTGGCGGGTCGACGGGCGGCCGGCCAGGACGCGGTCATCGACGACGGGGGCGCGGCGCGCGGGGCCGGGGAGGGGGTAGGTCCAGGCCGACTCGGCGAAGGCCGCCCGCCAGTCCTCGTCGGTGGGAGGCCAGCTCGGGCCCTCGTAGACGGGCTCCGGGCGGGGCGGCGGCGCGGGGCGGACCTCGGGCGGGTCGAACGAGATCGCGGCCGGCGGCGGCGCGTGGAACCTGTGCCAGAGCCGGGGCGCGCCGACGGCCACCGCGGCCACCGCCAGCGCCCCCAGCAGCC
>DASZVW010000877.1:0-2620 GCA_035546895.1 Polyangia bacterium | reverse complement strand
GGGCGCCACCACCCCGACGTCGCGCTGACCGTCAACAACCTGGCCGTGCTCGAGCGCGACGGCGGCCGGCTGGCGCGCGCCGAGGCGCTGTTCCGGCGCGCCGCCGACAGCTTCGGCCGCACGCTGGGGGCGCGCCACCCGCACCGGATCCTGGCGCGGCAGAACCTGCGCGCCGTCGTCGACGCGCGACTCAAGAGAAGGGCCCCGACCCGCCGATGAACGGGGGACCGATGGCCGCCCCTCCCCTCGACCTCGTCGTGCGCGGGGGGACGGTCGTGACCGCCGAGGGGCGGCGGCGCGCCGACGTCGGCGTGGCCGGCGGGCGCGTCGCCCAGATCGGCGGCGCCATGACCGCCCCGCGCGAGATCGACGCCCGCGATCGCTTCGTCCTGCCGGGCGGGGTCGATCCGCACGTCCACCTGCACGTCGAGCGGATCGACGACGAGCCCGAGTGGGTCGACGACTACACGAGCGGCTCCCAGGCGGCGCTGGCCGGGGGGGTCACCACCGTCGGCAACATGTCCTACGTGCTCCCCTGGGAGACGATCGCCGACCGGGTGCGCGCCGAGACGGCGGTGGTCGCCCGGCAGGCGATCGCCGACGTCTTCTTCCACGCGGTGGTGCTGACGCCGACGGCGGAGCTCGTCGCCGAGATCGCCCCCGCCGTCGCCGGCGGCCAGTCGAGCGTCAAGATCTTCATGTGCCTGCCGTCGTTCGACGCCTGCGCGCCGGAGTTCACCCGGGTCATGCAGGCGGCCGGCGCGGCGGGCGGGCTGACGCTCATCCACTGCGAGGACCTGGCCACCATCGAGTGCTGCACCGCCGTGCTCGCCGGGCGCGCCCACACCTCGACGGCGCACTTCGCGGAGAGCCGCCCGGTGGCCTCGGAGACCATCGCCGTCGAGCGCGCCATCGCCATGTGCCGCGCGACCGGCGCGCCGACCTACATCGTCCACCTCTCGTCGGCGGCCGCGCTGGCGGCGGCGGCGGCGGCGCGCGCCGAGGGGCTCCCGCTCTACGTGGAGACGCGGCCGCTCTACCTCTACCTGACCGACGAGCGCTACCGCGACGCCGACGGCGGCGTCTACGTGGCGCAGCCCCCGCTGCGGGCCGAGCGGGACCGGCAGGCGCTCTGGCGCGGCATCGCCGACGGCACCGTCGACACGCTGGCCAGCGACCACGCCCCCTGGACGCGCGCGCTCAAGCTCGATCCGAAGGTCGACCTCGCCCACCCGCGCCCGGGCGTCGCCGAGCTAGACACCATGCTGCCGCTGTTCTTCACCGAGGCGGTGGGCAAGGAGCGGATCGCGCTCGAGCGCTTCGTGGCCCTCACCGCCACCAACGCCGCGCGCCTCTGCGGCCTCTACCCGCGCAAGGGGACCATCGCCGTGGGGTCCGACGCCGATCTGGTCGTCTGGGAGACGCGCGGGCGGCGGGTGCTGCGCGACGAGGACCTCCACTCGCGCGCGGGGCACACCGTCTACGCCGGCCGCGAGATCACGGCCTGGCCGGAGACCACCATCCGCCGGGGCGAGGTGGTGTTCGCCGAGGGGCGCGTGGTCGGGCGCCCGGGGAGCGGCGCGGTCGTCCCGCGCGGCCCCGCCGCGTCACCGCGCTGAGGCCGGGCCGCGCCGCTCGGCGGCCAGCCAGGCGGCGACCTCCCGGGCCTTGGCCGCGAAGGCCGGCCGCGCCGCGTACGTCTTCTCGGCGCCGGCCGCCAGCGCCTCGGCGCGCGCGCGCTCGACGTTCGCCGCGCGCAGCGCCCGCGCGAGCGCGAAGTCGGTCTCGGCCACCAGCGTGGCGTCGGCCTCGTGCGCGCGCCGGATGCCGGCCGCCCGCTCCAGCGCCGCGCGCGCCTCGTCGGGCCGGTGGTCGGCCAGGAAGCTCTGCCCGAGGCCGGTGAGCGGGAACGCGATGTTGGTGCTCTCCGGCCCGTAGGCGCGCGCCTCGATCGCCAGCGCGCGCGTATACGCGGCGCGCGCGGTGGCGTGCCGTCCCAGGTGATCGAGCGTCTCCCCTTCGTTGGAGACGAGGGTCCCCACCATCGGGTGGTCCTTGCCGAGCTCCTCGCCGAGGTCGTCGATCGCCCGCTCGACGTCGCGCAACGCCTCCTCGTATCGCCCCAGGTTGTCGAGCGCCACCGCCCGGTCGTTGAGGTTGCGCGCGAGCTGGCCGCGGCTGGCGCCCGCCTGCGCCTTGAGGGCGGTCGAGCGCTCGAGGTGGGGCAGCGCCTCCAGGCTGCGCCCCTGCTCGGTGAGCGAGATGCCGGTGTGCAGCTCGAGCCAGGCGCGCAGGCGCTCGTGCCCGCCGATCCGGCGGAGGATGGCGTCCGCCGTGCGCTCCCAGTCGTTCGCCTCGTCGAAGCGCGCGAGGCGCGCGGCGGTGTTCACCAGATAGACGGCCGCCTCGGCCTTGAGCTCGTCGGCGCGCGAGGCCTCCGCCTGCCAGGTCGCCTCCTTGAGCGCCTGGTAGGAGCCGGCGTTGTCACCGTCCACGTCTTCGATCTCCCCCAGCAGCACCAGCGCCTCGGCCAGCACGGGCGCGTAGCCCACCCGGCGGGCGTCGGCGACCAGGCCCTCGAGCTCGACGGTCGCCGTCCGCGTGGCCCCGGCGTCGTGCA
>DASZVW010000876.1:0-2768 GCA_035546895.1 Polyangia bacterium | reverse complement strand
TCGAGGACGGCGCGATCGCCTACATGCTCCTCGCCGAGAAGCTCGCCGGCGACGCCTCCCTGGCCGGGCGGGCCTTCAACTTCTCGAACGAGATCCAGATCGACGTGCGGGCGCTGGTCGAGAAGATCCTGCACCTCATGGGCTCCTCCGCGGCGCCGGATGTCCGGAACGAGGCCAGCCACGAGATCAAGCACCAGTACCTCTCGGCCGCGGCCGCCCGGCGCGACCTCGGCTGGACGCCGGCCTTCACGCTGGAGGAGGGGCTGCGCCAGACCATCGGGTGGTACCGGGCGTTCTTCGAGGAGAAGGCGTCGTGAGCCGCGAGAGCGCCTGCCGCTCCTGCGGCCACCCGCAGCTCGATCTGGTCCTCTCGCTCGGCCAGACGCCGCTGGCGAACTCGCTGCGGAGGCGGGAGGATCTGGATCGCCCTGAACCGCGCTTCCCCCTCGATCTGGCCTTCTGCGATCGCTGCAAGCTGGTGCAGATCACCGAGACGGTCCCTCCCGAGCAGCTCTTCCGCGACTACCTCTACTTCTCCTCGTTCTCCGAGACGATGCTCGCGCACGCGCGCGAGCTGGTGGGGCGGCTGACCGGGGAGCTCGCGCTCGGGAGCGGCGCGCTGGCGATGGAGATCGCCAGCAATGACGGGTACCTGCTGCAGTACTACAAGCAGGCCGGGGTGCCGGTCCTCGGCATCGAGCCGGCCCAGAACGTCGCCCGGGTGGCCGTCGAGGAGCGCGGCATCCCGACGATCTCCGAGTTCTTCGGCCTCGCGCTGGCCCGCAAGCTGGTCGCCGAGGGGAGGCGCGCCGACGTCGTCCACGCCAACAACGTGCTCGCCCACGTGGCCGATCTGGGCGGCTTCGTCGACGGCATCCGCGAGGTCCTCAAGCCCGACGGCGTCGCGGCGCTCGAGTTCCCCTACGTCGGCGAGATGATCGCCCACACCGAGTTCGACACCATCTACCACGAGCACCTCTGTTACTTCTCGCTCGGCGCGCTCGTCCACCTGTTCGACCGCCATGGGCTCAAGGCGATCGGCGTCGAGCGCCTCCCCATCCACGGCGGCTCGCTGCTGCTGACGGTGGCGCGGTCGTCGTCGGCACGAGAGCCGGCCGCGTCGGTGGCCGCGCTGCTCGAGGAGGAGCGCGCCCAGGGGATGTACACGCTCGAGTACTATCGGGGGTTCGCGCGCCGGGTCGACGAGCTCGGGCAGCAGCTGCGGGCTCTCCTCGGCCGGCTCAAGCAGGAGGGGAGCCGGATCGCGGCCTACGGGGCGGCTGCCAAGGGGAGCACCCTGCTCAACACCTTCGGCGTCGGCGCGGAGACGCTCGACTTCGTGGTCGACCGCAACACCCACAAACAGGGCCTCTTCATGCCCGGCGTCGCCGTCCCCATCGTCCCGCCCGCGCAGCTCGTGGAGAAGATGCCCGCCTACACCCTGCTGCTGACCTGGAACTTCGCCGAGGAGATCCTGCGGCAGCAGGCCGAGTACCGCCGGCGCGGCGGCAAGTTCATCATGCCGGTCCCCGACGTGCGGATCGTGTAGCGGTCTCGCCGGCCATGATCTTCTCGCCCTCGACACTGCCCGGCGTCTGGTCGATCGCGCCGGAGCGCCACGAGGACGAGCGCGGGTACTTCGCGCGGACCTACTGCGCGCGGGAGTTCGCGGAGCACGGCCTCGATCCGCAGCTGGTCCAGCACAGCCTGTCGTACAACCGGCGCCGCGGGACCCTGCGCGGGATGCACTTCCAGGCGCCGCCCCACGCCGAGAACAAGATCGTCACCTGCAGCCGCGGCGAGATCTACGACGTGGTGCTCGACCTCCGGGCGCAATCGCCGGCGTTCGGCAGATGGACGGCCTTCACGCTCTCCGCCGACAACGGCGAGGCGGTGTTCATCCCCGCCGGCTGCGCGCACGGGTTCATCACCCTGGCCGACGCCACGACCGTCCGCTACGACATCTCCGCCTACCACGTGCCGGAGGCCGCGCGCGGCGTGCGGTTCGACGATCCGGCGTTCGCCATCGCCTGGCCCCTGGCGCCGGCCGTGATCAGCGAGCGGGACCTGGCGTTCCCGCCGTTCGCCGCGCCCGAGCGCTAAGATCTCGACCGTGCGGACGGACAGGGCCGACGCGGACCTCGTCCGCAGCGCGGCGCCGGCGCCACCATGATCCGTGCTAACGTGCCCCGGATCATGAGCTCCACCACCGGGCTGAAAGGAAGAGCCAAGCGCTGGTTGGCCGGCACGCCCTCCGTCTACAAGCCCATTTCTGCAGCTTACCGGGCGCTCGATGTCCTCGGTGGAATGGCCTACCTCGTCGAGAACCGGTCGAAGATCATGATGGGCGCGCGTCCGATCCTGGTGTCGTACCCTGGCCAGCTGACTCCAAGGTGGTCCGACCAGCCGACCGGGCACGCGGGCCTGTCTCAGATCATCGAGGGAAACCGTCGAGAGTACGAGCGGATCGTCGAGACGTTCGCGGCGTACCGCGACGACGTCGAGCGCATCCCCGAGACGGCGGAGCACGGCGCCCCGGAGCCCTCTTGGATCAACAGCTTCTGCACCGGCATCGATGCGTTCGCGCTCTACGGCATGATCGCCAGCCAGGCGCCGAAGCGCTACTTCGAAGTCGGCTCCGGCAACTCGACCAAGCTGGTGCGGCGGGCGATCCGGGATCGGGCGCTGGCCACCACGATTCTCTCCATCGATCCATCGCCTCAAGCCGAGATCGACGCGCTCTGTGACGTCGTCGTCCGGCAGCGGCT
>DASZVW010000875.1:0-1618 GCA_035546895.1 Polyangia bacterium | reverse complement strand
TCTTCTCGCCCGGGTCGCGCTTGAGGTCGTAGAGCTCCCAGCGCCCGTCGCTGATGCGGTGGATGATCTTGTGGTCGCCGTCGACCATCATCGCCGCCTGGTGCGGCCAGGCGGTGGCCGGCATCATCTCGGCGTAGAGCGGCGCCGGCGGCAGCGGCTTCCCCTCGATGCGCGGCAGCAGGCTCCGCCCGCGCATGGCGGACGGGATGGGGGCGCCGACCAGATCGAGCAGCGTGGGCGCGAGGTCGACCAGCTCGACCTGGTCGTCGAACACCGCCGGCGCCTGGCCGGGGATGGCGATGATGAGCGGGACGCGCAGCTGCTCGTCGTAGAGCTCGGTGCCGTGGAAGTAGCGCTTGTTGTGCTCGCCCCAGGCCTCGCCGTGGTCGGCGCACACCACCACGGCGGTGTCCTTGTCGAGGCCCAGCGCCTTCAGCGCGTCGAGCAGCTTCTTCACCCAGAGGTCGGTGAAGGCGATCTCATAGTCGTACTTCTCCATCAGCCCCGGCACCCCCGACAGCGAGGTGGGGAACTCGGGGTGGGTCATGTACGAGGAGTGCGGCTCGAACAGGTGGGTCCAGAGCACGAAGCGCTCGTGGTCGGCGGCCGCCTTCTGGAGCCGCGCGATCACCCGCGGCACGATGCGCGGCGAGGCGATGTCCTTGTTCGACTCGGCGATGGTCCCCGCGCCGTCGTCCGACCACTCGGCGAACCCGCGGCTGATCCCGCGATCGGCCGTGAAGTAGAAGTGCGAGAAGATCCCGATCGGCTTCCACCCGGCGGCGGCCAGCACCTCGAAGAAGGTGTGGTTCGTGGGGAGCAGGTTCGGGTAGTTCACCGTCGGCTTGTCGAAGGCGATGTCGGTGGGGTAGCGGCCGGTCACGATCGCGGGGAACGAGCGCGGCGTGTTGGGCGCCTGCGACCAGACGCGCCGGAAGTAAGCGCCCCGGCGCGCCAGCGCGTCGAGCGTCGGCGTCAGAGAGTGCCCGGGCGGCCGGCCGTAGCCCGCCACGCCCAGCCGGTCGGCGCGGAAGGCGTCGATGGTGACGAGCAGGATGTTCCCCTTGAAGCCGTCGGCGCGCGGCTTCACCGGCGCCGGCGGCGCCTCGCCAGAGGCGGCGGCCTTGGCCTGCGCGGGCGCCCCTTTGGCGTCGCCCCCCTGGCAGTCCTGGTCGACGCCGTCGCCGGGGACGTCCTCGGCGCCCGGATGGACGTCGGCGCGGGCGTCGTCGCAGTCGCCGCCGCCGAAGCGGGCCGAGAAGCCGTCGCCGTCGTGGTCGGTGAGGCGCCGCGCCGTCGCCAGCAGGAAGCGCAGCCCCCAGCCGTGGTCGGCCACCGCCTCGAAGGCGGGCGCCTCGGGCTGCAGGCGCGCCCCGACCAGCAGCCCGCCCGCGGACGCCACCGCCACCGCGAGCGGAATTGCCAGCCCCAGCGCGGCCGGCAGCCGCGCGCGGAGACCGCGCCCGGTCTCGGTCCCGAACCAGAACAGGCCGTGCCCCGCGCCGAGGACGACGGCGGCCGCCGCCGCGTAGAGCGGCCCGAGGTCGAGCACCCGCCAGTCGGCGCGCGAGAGCGCGAACACGAACGCCAGCACCGCCACCGCCCCCAGCGCCGCCAG
>DASZVW010000874.1:0-2760 GCA_035546895.1 Polyangia bacterium | reverse complement strand
GTGGTGCCGCCTGTCACGGTGGTGCCGCCGGTGCCGGCGCTGCCGGCCTTGCCGCCGGCGCCGCCGGTGCCGGTCGTTCCACCGGTGCCGGTGGTGCCGCCGGTGCCGGTGGTGCCGCCTGTCCCGGTGGTGCCGCCGGTGGCGCCGTACTCGAAGGCGCCCAGATCGGGCGCCTTGCCCACGAACGGCAGCCCGACGTTGGTCCCCTTGTCGATGAGATCGCTCCCCGCGGCCAGGTGCAGGAAGGTGATCACCGGCAGGCTGCCGTCGGCCTGCCGCGCGCCGGCCATGCCGCCCCAGGTGGTGGTGTCGGTCGGCAGCACGCAGACGGTGCCGCCCGCCGCGTAGGCCGCGGGGCACGACGACGGCGCCGGGAACGAGGTGCTCACGAAGTCGGCCGCCGACACGGTCACGCCGGTGCTCGAATCCCAGGAGTTGAACTGGTCGCTGATCGGCCCGCCGTTGCCGAAGTCCGAGGTCAGCGTCTTCCCGAAGGCGAGGTTGTTCCGCAGCATGCCGACCGAGGTGACGGTCGTGCCGTCGAGCCCCAGCATGTCGAAGTCGACGCCGTTGTTGTACGAGGTGTTGCTGTAGACGAAGGGGTTCACGATCCCGTGGTTGGCGTAGATGCCGTTGGCCTTGTTGGCCACGGCGACGCTCAGCTCGACGGTGTGCTGGGGCGGGGTGGCCGGCACGTCGGTCTGCGGGTCACCGTAGCCGCCCACCTTGAAGCCGTTGCCGTTCCCGGCCGACAGCGACTGCGGGTTGCCGCCGCTGACCGCGTCGGGCTTGTAGCCCTCCCACCAGCTCCAGGAGTTCTCGACCGTGCAGGCCTCGCTGGCGTTGATGAAGTCCCAGCCGTCGTCGCTGTTCCACCAGGCGCGGCACCCCTGGAAGATGTTCCCCGTGTTGCCGGCCTTGTTGGGGTGGCAGCCGAAGCCGTCGGCGCTCTGCCCGTCGCCGTTCGAGGTCAGCGTGTCCTCGTTCTCGTGCGAGTCGCAGTTGAGGAAGGTGTTGTTGCCGCCGGTCTGGACGAAGAACCCGGGGCCCATGTTGTGGTGGGCGTTGATGAGCTCGAACTTGTTGTTGCTGCCGCCCACGACGTAGACGCACCACGATTCGTGGTTGTCCATGTTGAGCTGCAGCGTCCCCTTGAGCTCGAACCCCTTCAGGTAGAGGTAGCTGCCGGTGACGCGGATGCTGGAGTGCCGGCAGTTGTACTTGCTGGTGTCGCTGATGCCCGAGAAGTCGAACAGCGGCGTCTCGCCCGGGTAGGCCCAGTAGTTGATCATGTTGCCGGCGGTGCCGCTCTTGTTGAGCACGATGGCGTCGACCGTGGCGGTGGTGCTGCTGCAGGTGCTGGTGGCGGTGGTGATCTTGTAGGTGCCGCCGCGAAAGTAGACCGTGTCGCCGGCCGCCGCCGCCGTCTGCGCCCGCGACCAGCTGGCGAACGGCGCCGCCATCGTCCCCGCCGCGCCGTCGTCACCGGTCGGCGCCACGTACCAGGTGTTGGCCGCCGAGGCCGCCAGCGGAAACAGCAGGACCAGCAGCGCGGTTCCGATCGTCGTTCGCCGAATCATCGTCATGTGACCCCTTCATCGCGGTTGGGACCCAGAAAGCTCAAGCGCCCCCACGCCTCGGTTCCATACAACACCCTCGCTTGCTAAGGGGCCAGCGCCCATCAACTGATGCACCTCCCGAGGCGGGTGGTTGACGCGCCGCTCAGCTCGCCGTCAGGCTCGGGCCGCTGAGCGACTACACAGGGCTCGGATCGTCGCCGCGCAGGCCGTAGATGACCAGGCCGCAGAAGACGAACGGGAACACCGTGAGCACCGGGATGAAGGCGGAGAAGAAGACGGCGGCCGTCCAGCCGGCGGGATGCGCGCCGCCGCCGGTGACCGGCCCCGGGACGTCGAACAATGTCGCGAAGACGCCCGCCAGCACGCCCCAGTAGCCGTCGCCGACGGCGGTGAAGCGGAGGATCCGGCGCTGCCGCGGCGACAGGCGGAGCCGCTCCCAGGTGAGGCCGATCAGGATGACGAAGCCGGCCGTCAACATCGTGGTGACGTGCGCCGCCATCCACCCTCGGGCGTGCGGCCCGCCGGGGATGATCCCGAACCCCAGCACGAACGCGAGCAAGAGGATGATGAAGCCTTGCCTCGTCACCGAGCGGCCGCTGGGTCCCGTCATGTCGCCTCCGCACCCGGTACGCGCGGGGGCCAGATTCGGATCGTCCGGATCGTGGTCCCGGGCTGACCGCGCGGGCGCCGCCGGGCGCAGAGCCACCTCGGCGCGGGCTCGCCCCGATCGGGTGTCGCCTCGGCGCCGGGACGGCTCACGGGCGGCGTGGATCGGCCCGCGCGCTGCGCCGTCCGCAGCGGCTGGGGACACTCACGCAGGCATGACGGCCCTCTGTCGCCACGCGGGCGGCTGCCTCGTCCTGGTTGCTTCGCTGCTGTTCGGTTGCGCGCCGAACGTCGGCGGCGGTCCCGCTCCGACCGGAGGGGCGGGCGGAAGCCAGCCCGGAACGGGCGGCGCCACGGGGACGGGCGGCGCTGCGGGGACCGGCACCGGCGGGTCTGCCGCGACCGGCGGCGCGACCGGCACCGGCGGGACGACCGGCACGGGCGGCGCGGTCGCCACCGGCGGGGCGGCCGGACACGGCGGGAGCTCCGGCAGCGGTGGGGCGACCGGCACCGGCGGGACGACGGGGACCGGCGGGACGAAGGCGACCGGCGGCGCGACCGGGACGGGCGGCGC